>JAITVQ010000036.1 GCA_031285745.1 Puniceicoccales bacterium
CACATTGTTGCTATTCTCGGAGGGAGGGGGTTGTTCTTTTTCCTGCTTCAATCTGTTTTCAATATCGATTGGCGCTGAATTTGGCTCGTAACCAATATCAAGATAAACATCCAATGACCTTTTTTCCACTCCTTCTTTATAAATAGGCCTATAATAAGCAAATAACTCTACCTCTGAATACTTCTTTGCGATCAAGCGCTCCTTATTTGCGTCAAACCAGCGTATCCATGCACTTCGGGGCATTGCTCTCTCATTCAGAAAATTGGGTTGCTGAAAAAACGGCTGATTGGGCACACGCTCCAACTTGGCAAAATTGGTTAATTCTGGGGAATAATAAACCAGCTTGGACATGATCCGCTCTGCGTTTAGCCACTTCCAAGCATCGCGTTCAAAGTCAGCTTTCAAGCAATCCTCCAATAACAGAATAACCTGTGGATTCCCTGACAATGCCAACTTGTTAATGGCCTGCTCAACTTCAATAGAAATTGAGGCATTCCTTGGCATCTCATCTATAATTTTTTTGGCTAATGCTAAATCTCCGGCTTTGATTTTGGCTCCCTCCCATGCATCTGTTTTCAACCACTGGGCATACTTAGGATCTTCCACAGCCCTCCTTAACATATCTGCCTGAGAGAGCGTTTTTACATCTCGAGTAAATTCATCGTCATAACTTAATGGCCTTTGTCCATAGGACATTCCCGCTGAGATCAATAACAGTAAAAAAGAGAGCAATCGGCTTCCGGACATAAGGTTTTTCATTGTGCACTTTCCTTGGTTTCATTGTGGGTAGATTGGATGTTGGCATAATACCAGTCACGATGCGATAGCCAGTGGTCAGCCGAGGAGGATGCCACTCCCCTCCGAATTAAAAGGGACGCTTATGGCTTTCTTTTTGATCGCAAAAGGACGAACAGCAAACCTGAAGCAACCAAGGCCGCAACACCGCCCACCCATAAATAAGACACCTGCCTCGCTGGCCGTTTCAGTTGGGACGTCTGGTCATTATCATTGGAGGGAAGAGACTGCTCTTTTTTCTGCTTCAGCCTATTTTCAATATCGATTGGTGCTGAATTTGGCTCGTAACCATTATCAAGGTAATAGTCCAATGCCGGGATCTTGACTCCTTCTTTATAAATAGGCCTATAATAAGAAAATAACTCAACCTCTGAGTATTTCTTTGCGATCAAGTGCTCCTTATTTGCGTCAAACCAGCGTATCCATGCACTTCGAGGCATTGCTCTCTCATTCAAAAAATTAGGTTGCTGGAAAAACGGCTGGCTGGGTACACGCTCCAACTTGGCAAAGTTGGTTAACTCTGGAGAATAGTAAACCAGCTTACAAATAATCCGCTCCGCATTCATCCACTTCCACATTTCTTTGAAATCGGATTTCAAATGGTCTTCCAACAACAAAATAACCTGAGGATTTCCTGATAATGCTAATTTATTAAGGGCCAGCTCATCTGCAAAGGAAAGCATTATATCTCGCGGTATCCCATCTTCTATAAGTTTTTTGGCTAATGCCAAATCTCCGGCTTTGATTTTGGCAGAATCTCGTGCGTCCGTCTTCAACCATTGAGCATAGCGAGCATCCTCTTCTGCTCGCTTAAGCATACTCGCTTGAGTGAGGGTCTCGACCTGATCCAGAAATTCCTCATCCAATTTCTGAGACTCCGGTGATTTTTGGGAAAAACACAGTGGAGTCGCTATCAGTGATAAGAAAAGAAACAGCAGATGTTTCCCAAGCAGGTTTTTCATTGTGAACTTTCCTTGGTTTCATTGTGGGTAGATTGGATGTTGGCATAATACCAGTCACGATGCGATAGCCAGTGATCAACCGAGGCGGAAACTTCCCCCGTTTGGGGATTGTACCCAGCTTCCATCAGATGGCGGGCTCCCTTGTAGATGCCCTTGGGATTAGGGCCGATGTAATGACTTCCCACTGCTACATAGCCATAAACTTTATCCGTAGAATTAGTCGGTATCTTGAAAACATGCCCCAACTCATGGGCAGCCGCAGGGCCAATCGCCATACCGGTTTGCTGAAGATTATTAATATAAAGTCGAACCAACCACATTTGAGCAGGGTTCACAGAACTCCCAAATCCCAGTTTACCAGTAGCGCCTCTGGCATGGCTGGAATTATTTGAAGCATAGGGAATGTCACTGTTGGCTAACATCAGAATATTCACTTGTTCATACTGGGTTGAATAAGGAAGCGTCTCTGCCAATCCAAAATGCGAAGGGGAGGCTGTTTCTAAATATCCCTTCTTTTCAGGATCAAAAGGGTAATCAATCAATTTGGACTCACCCAAGGTAAACCTGATCCCGGCTTGCGAAAAAAAGACGGAATTCAGTGTATCAATAACAGAGGCCTCCACGGCTTGATCCCTCGTCACCTTGGTGGCTGGGGAGCTGCTGTCCCAAGCCCAATAGATATTCACTTTCACATTTCGCACGGGTAGAACCATGACATTAAATTTCCAAAGCGGACTCTCCACCCCACGCATCTTTATGTGTATCTCGGCTCCAGCCAGATCCTCGTAAACCGGCAAATAACCATCTTTGTCCATCTGTGAATTTGCCGCAGACTTCATCGGCTGGGCCTGCCCGCCTGTGATAAACACCCCGCCGCTATCGGCATCAAAACGCGCGCCGACATATTCTCCACCCCGGGCCACCTCGGTATAAAAGTGAGGATAAAACTGCTTATCGGTCTTGAAGAGAAACGCCTTGGTTTCTCCCGGTGTCACTGAAAACCAAAAGCGATTGGGAAATTTGTCCTCCAAGGCAAAATAGGTCCCGGGGTCGCAACCCTGATAGATGAGACCCGTTTCATCCCGGTTTGTCTGGCCAGACAAATGACCAACACTGGTAGTATTCCACAAAAGCAGTAAAAGAAATATCCAATGCCTTGGGGAAACCTGTTTTTTGTGCTCAGAGGGTAGCAACATAAATATAATAAAATATTTTCATTTATGAAATAAACATAATTCACTATGTCCATACAAAAAACAACACATCGTATCCCTAAACCCAATATCCTATGTATCAGAGAACCGCAACTACGGCACCGATTGGACGAATTGCCAAAGTGAAATAGTAATCCATGTGAGTATCGTCTGAAAAACACTCGTATTTTCCAAATTCAGGATATTTCTCCAGCCCCTATGCTCTCAATTTGAGGAAAACAGCATGTTTTTCCATCCAAGCCATGCATGAGAAGGCACAGCCATTTTGCATCTCGGTCTTGTTTATGCGCAAAAGCACTCCTCCGCAATAATGCCTGCCTTTGGGCAAATCCAACGCCATGAAACAGCCCAGCGTGACTCCCTGGTATAAATCACAATGGGACAAAACCATTTTGCAGGGCTCGATTGTGCATGCACAATCGGGCAAAACAAAAATGCGAGGAGACATTGCGCATTCACAATCACCCGAAACAATTTGGTATGCCACATTTGGTTATACTCATAATTATCAACCAGAAATATCTCATACCCTCGTGTTACCCCATTATCCTCTTTCGAAATTTGACAATGGAGCCGAAAAAGGATAAAACAGTTCCTCCTTACAGCTAGCCGTCGCAATTGAGGCACAAAAGACACGTTCACAGTTGATAGGCCATTTTCACAGAAACTGAGTCAAATTCTCAAAACAATTTTATTACATTTTCTTTTTATTATATTATGAATTATGAATTTATGGTAGAATTCCTAATTGATGAAGAAAAGAGGCTACAAGATTTGCCTTTACTTGAGAATTAGACTCACCATCAGAAGTTCGCTTTAACATGCGCCCTCGCATCCCTCTCCACTACCTGATTCTAGCTTCCACGCTCTTGGCCGTATCTTCGCCGCTGTCGGCCCAAGATGAAACCGTCTCAACAGAGCCTGCCACATCGGTACCTGTCGAACAGGAAGGTGACGAGCGAGGAAAGGATGGAAGCGCAACAACGTCCCCCAATGACGAAACATCGACCGAGACCACGGAAAGCACCAAACTCGCGCCTGTGACTGTCACAGGTCTGAGAGAGAAAGGTTATATTCCGAAAAACAGCGTATCCGGGACCAAGTCGGTAATGCCGATCATCGAGGCACCTCAATCCATCTCCGTTATTACAGCCGACCAGATGACCGTACAGGGAGTTCAGGGCATGGATGACGCGGTCAAGTACAGCAGCGGGGTAATCGGCAACCCTTACGGATTCGACCAGCGAACCGATTGGATTTACGTGCGTGGATTTGAGCCCACCCGGTATATTGACGGATTGGCCATGCCCGATGGCGTCTGGACCGGGGTCACCCGTTGGGAAACCTACGGCTTCGAGCGCGTCGAAGTGCTGAAAGGCGCTTCCTCCGCCCTCTACGGTCCGATGCCCGTGGGCGGACTTGTCAACGCCACCACGAAACGCCCGACGTTTGAGCCGTTCGGCGAAGCATCTGTCAGCTATGGCAGCTTCCACCAGGCCCAAGGCAAAGTGGACTTAGGCGGGCCATTGAATAGTGAAGGCACCGTGCTTTACCGCCTCACCGGAGTCGTCCGCGAGGGCGAAACCGTACTCGATTACTCCAAGGATGACCGCCAATTCGTCGCCCCTGCCATTACATGGCTGATCAATGAAGACACCCACATCACCATCTTGACCCGTTACCAGCATGACGAAAGCCGGGGATTGCTGGGCTTCCTGCCTGCGGATGGAACAATGTATTATAATCCGAACGGAAAAATCCCCATCTCGCGCTACACAGGTGAACCCGATTTCGACTATTATAAAAAGGACTTGTGGACGGCAGGCTATGAGTTCGAGCATCGCTTTAACGATAGTTGGTTTGTCCGGCAAAACCTGCGAGGGGTCGGCGCTGACGTAGACCAAAACCTGGTCGGCACACTCGGCTTGCAGGCCGACCAACGCACGGTCAACCGCTACACCTGGACCCCTGAGGAAACTTCCTACGGCATCACCATCGATACGCAGATAGGCGGGAAAATGGAATTGGGCCCGATCACCAACGAAATCCTGTTCGGTGTCGATTACCTCTACGCCCACACCGACGCTTCCTCGGGAATGGGTTTCGATGCGCCGACGCTTGATATTTATAATCCCATTTACGGCTCACCTGTTAACACACCCGCCGACTCCACCCATACCGTCCAAAAACAGGACACAGTTGGGGTTTATCTGCAGGACCAGGTGAAGTTCGAAAAAATCCTCCTGACCCTCGGCATTCGCCAGGACTTTGTTTCGCTCCGTTCCGACGACCGCATGGGTACCGCAGACCAAACCCGGGATGACCAGCGACTCTCGGGCCGGGCGGGGTTAAGCTATGTCTTCGACTTCGGTCTGGCTCCCTATGTTGCTTGGTCCACCTCGTTCCAGTCCAACCTCGGCACCGACTACAGCGGCAACACGTTCAGCCCGACCAAGGGAGATCTCTACGAGGTCGGCATCAAGTACCAGCCCAAGGAATTCAATGCATTGTTTACCCTCGCGGCGTATCAATCTACGCTCAAGGACATCCTTACGACGGACAATTCCGCGCCTATCTTCGGCTACATGACCCAGCAGGGGAAAACCCGTATTCGCGGATTTGAAGCCGAAGCGCGTGTATCCCCGCTCAGAGGTCTCAACCTCATCGCGGCCTACACATACACCGATAGTGAAATCCGGGAAACCAGTGTCGCCACTGACCTCGGCAAGCAGCTTCCGCTGGTTCCGAAAAACCGTCTGAGCGCTTGGGCCGACTACACCTTCCCGCAAGGATTCCTGAAGGACCTCGGGTTCGGCATGGGAGTCACCTACAATACGGCCGTCTATGGAGACTCCTCCAATCTCTACAAGGGAGACTCCTCCACCATCTGGGATGCGGTAATGCATTACGAATACGAAAACTGGCGCTTCCAGGTAAATGCCACGAACATCTTCGATAAACGCTATGTCGCCGTGGTGCAAAGCTCCATGTGGGCCTACTATGGCGCACCGCGCACCATCACAGCATCCATCACTTACAGGTTCTAGAGCAAATTCAGTAAAAGTGTAGTCACAATGGGTAGGCTGTTGTCCGATGTCGCTTCGCTCATGGAGCGACGAGCTTGCCAAAAAGCCTAAAGAACCAGCGATGTTATGTAGCGCAGGCTGGCAGCCTGCTAATCAGTAGTTTTCAGTTTCAAGAGTTCAGTGTTCAGTGAAGACGTTTTCCTGAATTGAATTTCAGCATTTCAGATTTCAGTTTCTCAGCTTCTCAAAAAGCAGGCTGGCAGCCTGCGCTACATAACATCGGATACACTTAAACTGTTCTATTTGTTCCTAACACTCTCTTTTGACCTTATTTTCTTTTTTGGCGCGTGCGTTGCCACCACATGACAAACCCTGTAACGGCCAAAACCCCCGGCGTCAGTCCACCAATACACCAGAGTATCTTGATGGGAAGTCCTCCGAAGTTTCCGTAGTGAAGCGGACGAAACATATCCACAATCTGCCTCCCTATCCCGGCATCACGAATGTCCGCTGTCGTCGTATGCTGGCCCGTCTTTGGATCATATGAAAGCGTTGTCCCGAAAGAATCACGAAAAGGATTACGGCTCGGCACCGAGCCCCAAAGCACAATGATCGGACTGTCGGGATTGCTCGGCAGAGAAATGAAATTAGTTTGGAATCCCGGCAATTGTTTCGCCGCATCGGCCATGACGTTTTCCAATGAGAGCGTCTCCGGATAAAGGCGCTGAGTAAAGGTCGGCTGCGGATACTCATGACCCGAGAGATGCTCGATAACATGCGCAAAATTCCAATACGCCCCCGTAAAACCCAGGATCAAATTAAACAATGCTGACCAGATCCCCACGGCCTTGTGCAAGTCGGAAAAGAAAATCCTACGGGCATTTTTCCAGCGTAACGTAAAGAGGTGTTTCCAGAATTTTCGATGCAAATAAATCCCACTGACCCCGAGCAAAAAGAGCGCCACCGAGAGCAGTCCGCATATGAATATTCCGATGTCGTCCGCGAAAAATTCATAATGAAATTTCAACAACCATCCATAGAGCTTTTGATCCTGCGACGCAGGACTGGAGAGGATTTTCCCGTTGTATTGGTCAATGGTCGCCACCTGCCACTCCGTGGTATTGTGCCGGATTAAATATAGCGTATCAGAAAAATGAGGTTGGTCGCGACGAACCAACCATCCCGTCACCTCATAGTCGGGCAACTGTTCCTCCGCCTTGTACAATAATGTATCCAGAGGAAGACGACCCTCCTGCGTGGGTGTCACAGAAATTGCGTCCGGCGTGAAAACAGCGTCCAGTTCATCATGAAAAACCAGCATACTCCCGCTCACCCCGATCAGGATGAGTCCAAGCCCGGCGATCAAACCAAGCCATGAATGCAGTTGCCAGAGGCGTTTGCGCATGCCGGCAAAGTGCAAGGAAGTCGCCGGGCGTAAAGCGCATCATAATAATTTTCGAGATATTATTTCGCGATGAATTCTTGAGGGATAACTATAACAAAAAAACGAAGCCCCAAAGACTTCGTTTTTAAGGACGCTATCCGCGTCGAGATGCCGAAAGCTTATTTCTTCTTATGTAATTCTTCGTACTTCTTCATGGCGACACCAGCCCCCTTATATTTCCCTTCGCTATCATAACTGGAGGCAATCACTTCATCCTTTTCATTCAACAACACCAAGGTTGGTATCCCTGATACACCGTATTTCTTGGAGAACTCCCTGCCCTTCGGGCTATCTTTTTTCAATCCAATCCAAGGCATCTTTGTTTCCGTCATATATTCATACATTTTCTCCTGATCCTTATCACTGGAAACAAAGAGCAGCTCAAAGTCACCGTTCTTGGAATTCTCATTATAAAAATTCACTAATTTGGGTGTAAACGCCCGGCAGGGAGGACACCAGTGCGCGGAAAAGTAGATGAACGTGTACTTCTTGCTTTGCAGGGCCTCCACGCTTGCCTTGCTTTTGTCGGCCTTCACGAGGGAATCCTCGGTGCCTTTGAGCAATTCCTTGTGGTAAACTTCGTCAGCGGCTTGCAAGCCAATGGTGGTTGCAAGTAGCAGAGATAAGAATAGGTAGATCTTTTTCATACGAAAAGTGATGTTAGTTGGAAATTCCGGCAGGTCAATCTTTACGGCAAAACATTTCGATCCTTGATGAAACCGACAATCATTTCCGCTGTTACCTCTATTTGTAACGATTACTTAAAACTTTATGCAGAACGCCAACTCGTTCTTGTCACATCAGGAACCGATGGTCACATTGGACAATGTCTATCTGTTCGTTTTTCTCAACAACGTCTGAATCGTCCCCCTTCCATAATTCACAATCAGCCCCATGCCTTCCAGCAAACCCACCCCCACCCACCTCCGCCTGACTCCTTCTTCTCACGAACCTGTTTCCCTCGTAATCGTGGATTGCCTCAATGGTAGCCGCGACCGTGTCAGCGACTTTCCCCATGTCTTGCATGAATCCGATGCCTCGGGGCACATGCTTACCCTGGAATTTCAATTGCGGAACGGCCAAGTCGCCATTTTGCAGCCCACTGCCGGGGTCAATTCCATCCTGCTGAACGATACCCCCCTGCACAGCACGATCCTGCTGCCTCCGGGCAACAATACCTACACGCTGAAAATCGGCCATCGGCTTTCCGTATTCCAAGTTAATCCATCTCCCGCATGGCCGCCTGATTTTAATCCAGCCATCTGGCAAATATTCCAGACCCCCACCGGGGAAATCCTCGGAGAAGCTCCTCCCTCCGAGATATTCAATCTCGTCTCCAGCAAAGGTTGGAACGTGGAACACTGTGCCGTCTGCCCGCAGGGACTTGATACCGGCTTCCACCTCAACATCATCGCCGATGCACTCAGCGCCCCTTTCAGCATGACGGCGCAACCGGCCGGGGATAAAGGAAAATTCCTCTGCCCTGCCTGCTGGTTGCGTTTTGATGCGGGAGACGTGTTGAGCATCGCCGTCCACGAATCCCTGCGCAATGACCCGGTGCTCGGAACCGACAACATGCTGCGTTTCCAGCCCACGCGATTCAACGATGTCGGGCAGGCGCTTGATCCAATGGGCCTCCCCTGCACGGAAATCGCCTGCCCGCATTGTCGGCGTCCGCTTCCGCCAGGGTTTCTGGACCTCCCGCACAAGATATTCTCGCTCATCGGTGCGCCCAGCTCGGGAAAATCCTACCTGCTCGCCGTCCTCACCAAGGTCCTCCAAGACCAGCTCTTCCGCGACTTTCATCTCGTCTTCAAGGACGGAGATCCCAGCGGAAATATGCTGCTGAACCAAATGCGCACCAAGTTATTTTCCGGCATGACCCCGGAAGAATGCGTACTCGGCAAAACCGCCATGGAGGGAGCCACCTACGAACGTTTACCCCGCCTGGGGAAATGGGTCGCGCTGCCCCGCCCGTTTGTTTACATCCTCAGCGACGGCAAGACGAAGAAGAGCTCCGATGCGGCAATTATCTTTTACGATAATGCCGGTGAACACTTCGAGCCCGGGCACAACATCGACGACTCGCCCGGCGCCCTGCACGTGGCTAGCTCCTCGGGAATACTCTTCCTGTACGATCCGACCAGCAATCCACGTTTCCGGCAAAGACTCGCCGACATCCCCGATCCGCAGCTCCGGCAGCATGGCCGGGCCGACCAACAGGACAGCATCCTGGCCGAGATGGAGATTCGTGTGAAAAAAATGCTGGGGATGGCCCCGACGGATAAAATTCCTGTGCCTATTGCCATTCTCGTCGGGAAATGCGACGTCTGGCAATCACTCCTCAACGCGCGCGAACTCCCCAATCCCGTCAGGGATGGAAAACTCGACGAAACCATCATCCATGCGAATTCCTACCGGATCCGTGAACTCCTGGCCGAGCTTTGCCCGGGGCTCGTCGCGCAGGCCGAATCGCTTTCCAGCGACGTCCGGTACTTTGCAGTCAGCTCTCTCGGGCATTCTCCCTCGCCGCTCGAAGACGGCCCCAATGCCGGGCTCCTCGCACCCGACCCCAAGAAAATCAATCCCATCGGTGTCGCCGCTCCGGCTTATTGGCTTTTCAACAAGGCCATGCCGAACGTCATTCCCGCTTGGGATGAAAAACCGTAGCTGTCACCTCCCGAGTCAGCCGCACTAAAACCACACTCGTTTTCAATAACTCGCCCTCTTTGTTCTCGTCATCATGCCCTGGCAGCTTGTCTATACCTCGGTCCCGTCCGGATTAGTCCCCGGTCGCTCAGGATTTTGCACCGCCGCCCGTCACCGGGGGATCCCCGAGCGGCTGGTTGCAGCCATTGAGCGGATGAGTGTATATGAGCCTCCGGCAGAGACAGGCCGCCCGGTAATATTCTGCTACCGGACAGTTTCTCTGGGAAGTGATACTTACGGAGTCATCACCCGTTTCTGCGATGCCGGGCTTGATTACACCAGCCGTCGCAACTATCTGGCACATCATCTCATTTTCAACAGCATGGAAATGGCGATGCTTCCGCCACCCGAGGAAATTGCCAGGCGCTGGCCGCTCTGGCATTCTGTCTGGAACGAGGCCGCCCGCTGGCTGACCGATGATACTGACACCCCTATCTCGCTGAGACATCCGGAAACCACCCTTCCCGCCAAAACCTGGGCGCATTTCTCCGGAGATTCGGGCAACGCCGCCTCGCTCTGCCCCAACGCAGATCCGGTGGATCATGTTCTTTCCCGCAAAAAACTCGACGATGACGCGTTGCTGCATCTGTTTGCCGAATCCTCATTGCTGGTAAGGGGTGGTCCGTGGTCGGTGGGGTTCACCACATGTATCCAGGAAACCGATACTCCCTCGCAAACCCCGTGGCGGGCCGGAACAGGATTGCCCACCATCGACCCGCTCTCCATGGGACCTGCGGCAGCCATAACGCCTGTCATCCGGCATGCCCGCACAGGTGTCCCTCCCGACCAGCAGCCTCAGGCGGCAGCTTCGCCTATTTTCGGCGGCTCTCCTAGAAAGAGTCGCGCGACCTTGGACACGGCCTCGACCAACCGGGAAAACGCGCAAACGGAATCAACCTCCTCCCGGTCCTCCAATCACGCCTTGATCCTTGGTATTGCTGGAGTCAGCGCCCTGCTCATTTGCCTCGGGGCCTGGTTCGTCATCAATTCACCCGGACAAAACGACGACATTTATTCACCGCCTCCCCGCCAGCAGCAAACCACGACAAGCCAATCTGGAAACTCACAGGGGCAGATAACGACCACCCCCGGTAATTCCAACATCTCATCCATCTATGCGACAGAGGCCCTGCGCAATGACTTGAACGTCGCCATAGCCGCCAGCAATTGGCTGTTGGCCGCAGACCTTTGGAAAAAACTGCTCGCTGAGGCTCCCGAGGTCGCCGCCAAGCAACGTTCCAGCGTACTTCCGCTTATTCAAGCCCAGTTGGCCCCGGCATTGGCAGATTCCTTGGAAAAACAATTTGATTTGCTGGCCCCGCAATTCAATCAAACCGACATAGATGCTTTCAGCACTGCCCTGACTGAGGCCAAGGATAAACTAAAGGAGACCGGAGCCCAGCAATCTACCGTTGTTCAATCGCGCTTTCGCCGCTTGGAACGTCAATTGACACTCCTGTCTGCATTGCCGTTGGATATACCTCCGCTGGCCTTTGTTTCCTGGAAAAGTGGAGACTCCCAAGATGAATCCACGGAGTCTACCGCTTTGTTTACCTCAAAGAAACTTCGCGAGTTTCTCCAAAAGAAACAACTCTCTTTGGAATTCAATGCCCAGCCGTTCGAGGCGTGGGACAAGTCTGATGCCGAGGTCATCTCGGGAATAATCGGTCCGAAGGATTATCAGGCTGGCAAGGCGCTTTTCGTCCGGGCGTCCTCCCAACAAACACCCTGCCTTCGTCTCATCATTGAAAGACGAAACAACCAAATCAGTATCGTGAGAATCTCCTCAGGAGAAGCGACCCCTCTGCAAAACCTGCTCGATTCCGGAAAAAACATCCGCCTGAATTTCATTACCAGTGGCGCTGGAAAGAAAACCACTGGGCAGATATTGCTCAATCCCTCCAGTCCCCCAAAACCAATCCGCTCCAGCATCGAGGTTCTTTCCTTCGATGAGACCACGGGCATATTATCCATCCCGGCCTGGCTGCGTAGTGCCTTGGGGCGTTTCGAACTTCCGAACGGACTTCTCATCCTCTATCCGGCCGGTGGCGCAGACTTCGGCAAACAATACACTGGCTCCAGCATCACCCGCAACACGGTCGAACATGCGTTGCGAAGTGGCATCTTGGCCTCG
>JAITVQ010000113.1 GCA_031285745.1 Puniceicoccales bacterium
AACGCCTGCACCATGATCGCGGTATAGTCGTCCTTCCCCTTGAGGGTTTGCGCGTAGGCCTCGATCTCCGGCCCGGCAGTCAGCGCAAAAGCGCCAACCCAGTTAGGGGCCGTTTCCGCCGGGGCGACGAAATCAGCCAACGAGTGGTAAACATTGTCGCTGGCCTTGGTTTTCTGCTGGCGAAGGAAATGGAGCGTATCCAGCTTTTGTTTACACTCCTTGTCGGCAAACAATACAACGCTGTCCCCCTCCCGGGAGGCAGGATAGAGGCCGAACACGGCGCGAAGGCGGATGCGCTTGTTTTTGACGATGTCATCAAGCACCCGCAGGGCATCGGCATGAAGCTGGCGGGCAGCCTCTCCGTGCTTGGGATGTTCCAGTATCTTCGGAAACACACCCTTGAGCTCCCAGGTCCAGAAAAGCGGAGACCAGTCGATGTACTGGACAATTTCCTCCAAAGGAAGATCCGGTTCGACAGCACCGATGGCCTTGGGGGCCACCGGCTGATGGTTGGCGAAATGAGGTTTGTAGCTGGAAGCACGCGCTTCCTCCAGTGACAACAGTTGGGTCTGGCTTATCTTCTCCCCGTGTCTCTTCCGGATGGATTCATTCGCCTCTCTAAGTTCCTGGGCAAACGAGTCCCGCATGGCCGGATTAAGCAGATTGGAACAGATGTTAACGACAAGGGACGCGTCCGCAACATGCGCGACAACCCCGTTATATTTGGGGGCAATCTTGAGCGCAGTATGCGCCTTGGAAGTCGTGGCTCCGCCGATGAGCAATGGCACCTTGAAACCCTGCCGCTCCATTTCGGCAGCGTTGTGGATCATCTCATCGAGCGAGGGCGTGATCAGTCCGGACAAGCCGATGATGTCGGCATTGTAGGCGCGGGCAGTTTCCAGGATCTTCTCGCAGGAAACCATGACGCCCAGGTCAATGACCTCGTAGTTATTGCAGCCCAGGACAACGCCAACGATGTTCTTGCCGATGTCGTGAACGTCCCCCTTGACGGTGGCAATGACGAAGGTGCCTTGCTTGGCGCCTGCGCCTCCCTTTGCCTTGTCTGCTTCCATGAAAGGCGTGAGATGCGCAACCGCCTGTTTCATGACCCGGGCGGATTTGACCACTTGGGGAAGAAACATTTTCCCGGCTCCGAACAATTCGCCGACGATCTTCATGCCGTCCATGAGCGGGCCTTCGATGACATCAAGGGGACGCCTGGCCTTGAGCCGGGCTTCCTCGGTGTCGGCTTCTATGTATTCGGTAATGCCCTTGACCAGGGCGTGCGCGATGCGCTCCTCCACGGAACCATTGCGCCATTCTTGGGTAACGGCGCCTGCATCTTCAGACTTGGTGGCATTAAAACGAGGGGCCGCCTCGATCAATCGCTCGGTCGCATCCGGTCGCCGGTTGAGCAGGACATTCTCAACCAATTTGAGCAGCTCCTTGTTTACCTCCTCATAGACCTCCAGCATACCGGCATTCACAATTCCCATATCGAGCCCGGCACTGATGGCATGATAAAGGAACGCGGAATGGATGGCCTCGCGGACGGGGTTGTTGCCCCGGAAGGCAAAGGAGACATTGGACACGCCTCCGGAATAACGGGTATAGGGAAGACGTTTCTTGAGTTCGCGAACCGCCTCGATGAAATCGACAGCGTAGTTGGAATGTTCCTCTATCCCGGTTCCGACAGTCAGGATATTGCAGTCGAAGATAATGTCCTCCGCCGGGAAACCGTCTGCGGTGAGGAGGTGGTAGGCTCGCTCACAAATGCGGATTTTTTCCGCCCGGGTGGCCGCCTGTCCCTGCTCGTCAAAAGCCATGACAATAATCACCGCCCCGTAGCGACGGCAAAGCCGGGCATGCTCAAGGAATCTGGCTTCGCCCTCCTTAAGGGAAATGGAATTTACAATGCACTTGCCCTGAGAACAACGCAGCCCTGCTTCGATGACTTCCCATTTGGAGCTGTCGAGCATGAGCGGAACCCGCGAAATATCCGGCTCCGCCGAAAGCAGGTTCAGGAATTTCGTCATGCAGGCGGCTCCATCGAGCAAGCCTTCGTCAAAATTGATGTCGATGATGTTCGCCCCGTTTTCCACCTGCTGGCGGCAAACCGCCAGGGCTTCGGAAAACTTTCCCTCGACAATAAGCTTTTTGAAACGAGGCGAGCCTGTGACGTTGGCCCGCTCGCCAACCATGACAAAAGGCGCGCGCTCCCCGATCAGGTCAAAGGCTTCCAGACCGCTCAGACGAAGCGCCTTGGGAATAACAGGAATCTGCCTCGGCTTGTAGTTTTGGGTCGCCCGGCGAATGGCCTTGATGTGATCCGGAGTTGTCCCGCAACAACCGCCCAGAAGGTTGACAATCCCCGCGCGGGCAAACTCGCGCAAGAACATGGCTGTGTCCTCCGGTCCCTCGGGAAACCCGGTGGGCGAAAGAGGATCAGGCAAACCGGCGTTGGGATAACAGGAAACATAGCAATCCGCCTTGGACGAAAGCTCTTCGATGAACGGGCGCATCTGCTGGGCTCCCAACGCGCAATTCATCCCTATCGCCAGCGGACGGGCATGCCGGACACTATTCCAGAATGCCGCGGTAGTCTGCCCGGTAAGCGTGCGACCCGATTGGTCAGTGATAGTGCCGGAAATAACCAAGGGCAGTCGCTGCCCCCGGGCAATGAACTCTTCATCTATGGCAAAGAGCGCAGCCTTGGCATTGAGCGTGTCGAAAATCGTTTCAACCAGTATCAAATCGACTCCGCCGTCTATCAATGCCGAAACCTGTTCACGATAAGCCGCCCGGACTTGGTCAAAGGTCACTTCGCGGGCACCGGGATCATTCACATCGCGGGAAAGTGAAAGCGTGCGATTGGTCGGTCCGATCGCCCCGGCCACCCAGCATTCACGCTCAGGATTTTCTTTTTCGATAGCCCGCGCGGCGGCGACAGCAAGCTTAGCTGCTTCGAGATTCAATTCCCGTACCAGATGCTCGAGTCCGTAGTCAGCCTGGGCAATGGAAGTACCGTTGAACGTATTGGTTTCAACGATATCGGCCCCGGCCTCAAAATAAGCCCGATGCACGGCACTGACGGCCTGGGGCTGGGTCAGGACCAGCAGATCATTGTTGCCCCTGAGATCACGGGCGTGCCCGGCAAATCGTGCTCCACGAAAGTCCTCTTCCGTAAAACGATGCCTTTGCAGCATGGTTCCCATCGCTCCATCAAGATAGACGAGACGCTGCTGGAACAGCGCCTCAAGGCGTTGCGCCTTGGACGATAGAGGAAGAGAGCTGGCTGGCATGGTGCGGGAATAGAAATAAGAATCAGACGCCGAGCAAGTAGAGAAGCATGTCTTGCAAGAATCAAAAACCGTCCCCTGCCGTGTTGCCTTTGGGGAATTTCCGCAAATATTAACCCATATCCCTTCACACCATGCTGAATATCGAACACGAAAAAGATGCCCGAAGATTCCTGGTAAAAAATCCGGCAGGCGATGCGGTTCTGGAGTATGATTTCCCCCGGAAAGGGACAGTGGATTTTACTCACACGTTTGTCCCGGTGGCACTACGAGGACAAGGTATTGCCGAACAGTTGGTCGAAACCGGCCTCAACTGGGCCAAGGATAATCAACTGCAAGTTGAGGCCAGTTGCTCCTATGTGGCGCACTTTCTGAAACGCCACACAGGCACAAACCAGTAACAAATCACAAATGCTGGGGATTTATTTTCTCGGTGAACCAGACATGACCCCAATAGTGAAACAAGGGTTGTGGAGCATCGGCTGATGGTCGATATCCCGCTTTCACTTGCATGTAGCCGGCCTGAAAAAGATCAGTAACCGGGAAGGTATTGATCAAACCGGCATATTTGGTATCTTGTTTGATGAAGTTAGAGAAACCACCTGGCCCCGAATAGCCAACCGTATCGCCTCGATTTTTATTTCTACGGTAAAGCGACTCCAGAAAGTTGAGCGTGATATCACTGTTTTTGGGAGCCCCGAAAAATTCGATGCAAAGATAATTTTCTTCAGTGACCGTGGCCTTGCAGTGGAATCGATTAAGAAAGACAGCCAGCTTCTCGGGATGAATAATGCCGATATCCCAATCGACCCACCATCCTCCAAAAACACTGAGTACAATAAAGCGCACAATGTCGCCGTACTCCCCGTAATTTCGGCAGTTGGCGATCAACTCGGCCCAGTCCTGCCGGCCTTCCCTTTCAATCAGTTTCTTGATCGAGAGCAGAGTCCACAGGTAATACTCGAACTCATGTTTTTCGGCGAAATCCTCCCATTGTCGCATGCACCCTTCCTGAAGCGGAGGGATTTTGTCCCTGTCGGAAACAAATTGATGAATGACCAGTGGAATTAGATTAGAATTTGGATACATAGGTATATTAATTTGAGTTAATTGAATTAGGTTAGATGATCTGCTGTCAGAGAATATTTTCGTAATGAGGATGCTTGCGCGGAATGGATTCGACATAATCGTTGGCCTGCCGCGCATAGAGGGCGCACATATGACGCTTCTCCTTGTCGGTATAGACACCCGGGAAGGTGTAGCGATTGCCCCAGTGAACGAGCTTGGCGCCATCCTTCACAAGCTTCTCCGCGTCCAGCACAGGGCGAACATGCTCTTGTCGAATAAAGTCGAATCCGAGGAAGCCTGCAAAGCCGTGGTCTATCCACGCAATGTCTTCCGGCCACAAGGTGCGACAGGCTTGACTCGTCTCCAAGTCTTCACCTCCCCCTCCCTGCTTGGTTTTGAAGTATTCCATCAAGTCGGGAATTCCATCAGCACGCAACGCGTAGCAAAGACCAATTCCCCACCCGTCGGGATACTTGATCCGCTTTTCCTGAGGAAGAAAACGGCGGTTGCTGGGAAAAACAGCACGAATGCTGCCGGTAGCTTTTTCGGTATAAAGCCGATGGTCATAGAATCCCGCATCGGCATCTATCTTGAAGATCCATTGCGCCCCTGTTCTCCAAGCAAAGGAATTCATTGTTACCAGTTGCCCGCGCACACATTCGTAACCATTCAGGTTTCGATTGCGTTTGTGCGTAGTCGTGGAGAACGAGATATTGGGAAATCTGTGGAACCTCGCCTTCTGCTGCGGAGTCAGCGGAGCGGCTAAATCCTCGGCAATGAGGATGTGAAGTCCCGGTATTTCATATTGAAGGGAACGGACGGTTTCAATGGTGCTGTCCGTGTCATCGGAAAATGAAAAAATAACGGCTGCGAATTTAGGTTGGTTAATCATAAGTCATGAATTTTAGTTTTAATAAGGTCTCCCTTTCGGGAGTAATAGTGAGTTGGAAAATTTGTTTGTTATCAGGCGAAAATACTTACCCGAATCCGGGTAAACTGGTGGCATATAGCACACAAGGACACATAGCTAATAAAAGTGGAATCTGCCCATTGTCCCAGTTTGGATATGCTTAAGAAATGATGCCATCCGGATAAGACGACTCTCTATGAATAGTTTTTTCATCATTTTTCGCAATACGTCCTGAATTAATTTAGATAAGGTAATTGATGATGGATATGCATTTCTTCAAGTCAATGTTTTAGATCAATCTGCATCTTAACCATAAAGAAGGCACTTGCCCACATTTTGTTTCTCAATCAGGATTTTTGAATATCCTTATGCTTAAGCATTTTCTTACTCGCAAAATGCGACCCCATCTTCGTTCAGCCCTCATGATACTACCAGTCTTCTTGCTACTGGGTACCTCATATCCGCCCCCTGCGTATCCTGATCCCGATGAGACGGGCAAGGCCATCAATACCTTTACCTTTGATTTTCTAAAAAGCCTTCCCGAGGGCACTTATCAGCAAAACGCCATAATCTCACCACAATCTATATTTCATAGCTATGCGATGCTCTACATTGGCAGTGAAGGAAAAACCCATGCAGAACTTGCAAAGACATTTCATTTTCCTGCCAATGAAACATCGCTGCTAAACAGTCTTTCGGTGATTCGTGCCGGCATCAAGGGATCCAACACTGAATTCACCACAGTCTCACTTGCCAATGCCATCCAGTATGGAGGGCTAGCATCTTTTCAGAGTGATTTCTTGGAAAAATGCTCCAAAAACAACGAAGCTTTCCTTCGAAATGATAGTTTCAGCAATCCTCAAGCTTCCAGTAAAGATACAAATGACTGGGTATCAGAGAAGACGCATGGGCGAATATCTGATACCATTTCACCACAAGACCTAATTATCGAAAAAACGGATTCTTCAAGGCACCCTGCTTTGACAGTGACAAATGTCATTTATTTTAAATCCGACTGGTTGGAAAAATTCAACGCCGGACTTACCCGGCCACTTCCCTTTTTTCCCGATAAAAATACCAAAACCGAAGTGGAAATGATGTCCGGTAGCCCACGAGGGGATTATTTCGGAAATGACGACTTTCAATATTTGGAATTACCTTACAAGGGAAAGGCATATAGGATGGGAATTTTACTTCCCCGAAAAAACCTGTCCCCAGTAGACATCGTTGATTTTGTCTCTGCAAAGGATTTTGCTTCCATGCGCAAAAATTGTTCGCCCGTCAAGACTAGGACATTTTTGCCCAAGTTTGAAATTGAAAACAAGTTAGACCTGCCGTCTATCCTTTCTCAAATGGGAACAGTCTCCGCTTTTGAGGATAACGCCAGTTTTGGACGGATGTTTCATTGGAATCCCTTGGCTGAACGAATTTATATCAACGATTCCCGACAGGACGCTCTGATTAAAGTCGATGAAGAAGGTTCAGAAGCCGTGGCAGTTACTACTACCGTAGGATATTCCATAGGTTGCTCGACCTCGCCAATCATGGAATCTCCCATTATTGAGTTTCGAGCCAACCACCCCTTCATGTTTTTTATTATCCATGATGCCAGCCAGACGATTCTTTTTTCCGGTTGGTATAACGGACCAGAAAATTAACCCATATCCTCAAACAACGGGACGTGGGTACAAACTACACAATTACTTCACCCAAGATTTTAGTGACCTCCAAAGCACCATTCGATCGTTCTTTCGGAGAGCTTCCATTACGGGCATTCTGGATCATGAAGTGAAGGCGGTTCATGATATTTGCTTCGCTGGCCCCGCTGTCGAGATCGAGGAAGAGAAGGTTCATCTTGGGATAGAGCTTGCGGATGCGATTCTCGACGCCCTTGGCGACAAGGTGATTGGCAATGCAGCCAAAGGGCTGAAGACTGATGGCGTTGTAAATCCCCCGCTCGGCAAAGGAGGCCAGTTCCGCCGGAATAAGCCAGCCCTCCCCATATTGCGCGGCGAGATTGATAGCGGGAGCCGCTCGCTCGGCATCGGTATAGATATCGGAGAAGGGATGGTGAAAACGAAAAGCTGACGCCACCCGGTCAAATTTCTTCATATAATAACGGACAACCGCATAGGCAATCGTATCCAAAAACGGGATACCGGAACGACGCATGAGATGCTGCTTGATATTGATGCGTCGGTTGGGGAAAATTTGCAGGAAGAAGCTGACCAGTGCCGGAACCACGGGTTCGATGCCCTGCCCGATGAGCCATTCGACAATGTTTTTGTTTCCGGTGGAATTGTATTTCACATAAATTTCCCCAACAATACCAACACGAGGCACCTGGTTTTTGGCCGGGTCGAGAATATCATTAAAATCGGCAGCAGCCCGGGCGAGGAGTTTGTAGAGCTTGCCGATGTCGTTGCCGGCGATGGAAGCCACGCCGGCATTGATGTAGTCATCCCGGAGCCGGACGGCTGATCCTGATATTCTTTCGCGAGGCGCCGAGGCGTTATACATCTGGGCTATGCGGTCGGCATAGAGCATGGCAGTGACAATGTGCCGAAGCACTCCCTGCCATTTGAGTTTGAATCCGGGCTGTTCGTTGACGAGATCATCCTCAAGACTGGCAACAGAAATAACCGGGACATCCGTGTAACCATTGGCAACGAGAGCTTTTTTGATAAGGGCAATATAGTTGGATGCCCGGCATTGCCCACCAGTCTGGGTTATGCCAATGACAACTTTCTTGGTGTCGTATTTACCCGATTTGAGCGCTTGAATGAAGTCACCGACAACCAAGGTGGCCGGATAGCAAATCTCGTTGTTGGCATTTTTGAGGCCGTAGTCGATGGAGGTCTCGTTCGCCGGAGGCAGGTTGACAAGATTGTACCCCATCAGTTTCCCAAGGATGGGAACAAAGGGAGAATAAATTTCCGAGAAAAAAGGCGCCAGGATAGTGCGATGGTTGTCGGCATCGGTAAACGGTGGTGTCGTCACCGGAGGCGCGATGCGCCGGGCCTGCTCCGCTTCCGAGGAAACCCGGCGGTATTCCAGACTTTCAATCAGGGAACGGATGCGAAGACGGAGTGAGCCGATATTATTTATGTCATCAACCTTGAGCAGCGTGTGACTTTTCCCGGCCCGGTTCAGGATATCACCGACATCGTCGGCAATGAAGGCATCGGGGCCGCAACCAAAGGAAGTCAGCTGGACAAGATAGACATTGTCGGGAGCCTGGGCCACCCACCGGGCAGACTTGAGGATGCGATTGGTGTAGGACCATTGGCGGACAGTACCTCCGTCACTGGCATCCTCGACATCACCGTCACCACGAACAATATCCTCACTGATGACATCAACGCCAAAGGCAGCGATCATGTCGGCAATCTTGTGCTGGATGAGCGGGTCGGTGTGATAAGGGCGCCCTGACAGGAGAATCAGGAGCCGTTTGTCCGCGATGGCCTTTTCGGCAATAGTCTTGGCCTTTTCCTTGAGGTCGCGCGCATGTTGTTTCTGTGCCTCGACGGCAGCGGTAAAAGCCGCCGTGAATTTTTTTCCCGAAAGGCCAAGCGTATCCACGATGTAACTGCGGCAGGCCCGTTCGAGCAGGAGAATGTCCTGAAAATTGATGGACGGTGCATCCAAGGGAATGTTGTGTCGTCCTTCGGGATCTATTGCACTACGAACAACGTCGGAATAGCCGGTGACGACGGGGCAGTTGAAGGTGTTGGCTGCCTTGGCATCCTCGCGCATTTCGTAGAGGACAAAAGGCATGAGGATGCGGTCCACCTTGCGCTCAATAAGGTCGTAAATATGCCCGTGTACCAGTTTCGCGGGGAAACAGATATTGTCGGACATGATGGTGCGCGCCCCTTTCTCATAGAGTTTAAAGGTCGAGCGGGTAGAAAGCACAACCTCGGCTCCGGCAGCAGAGAGAAGTTTGTGCCAGAAGGGATAGTTCTCATAGTAATTCAGGGCACGGGGAATGCCAATGCGCAACTTTGGATCTGCGGTTTCCTCCCCGGTTACCATCGACGTCTGACGGAATATTTTGCTGTATTTAAATGGGTAAATATTTTCCCCTTTACGGAAATCCGCACCGCGATTGGTGTAGATCTTCTCACACTTATTGCCCGAGTAAAAGGTGTTGGTGTTGGCGAAGGTGTACTGGCGGACCTGGCATCGGTTTTCGCAACCGGGGCAGGTAGTTTCGTCAGTGACAGCCTCAGCAAGCTGGGTCAGGGAGGCAAGGAGCCTGGGCTGCCGGGTCGCCGTGACAGTTCCATTGCGGCAAACATGAAGAGCCGCCCCGTAGGCTCCCATGAGCTCCGGCATATCGGTGAAACGAACTTCGCGTTCGGTAAGTTTCTCGAGTGCCCGGACCACGGCATGGTTACGCATGGTGCCGCCCTGAACAACAATGTGGGCTCCAAACTCGGCAGGATTTTTGAGTTTGAGAACCTTGTAGAGGCAATTCTTGACGACGGAATAAGCCAGGCCGGCGGCAATATCCTGCAAAGGCGAGCCTTCGCGGAGAGACTGCTTCACCTTGGAGTTCATGAAGACCGTGCATCGGGTACCAAGATCGCAAGGATTCAGGGAAGTGCAGGCACTGGCAGCAAATTCCCCGGCACTGCGCTGAAGTGAGTTGGCAAAGCTTTCCAGAAAGGAGCCACAACCCGAAGAACAAGCCTCGTTGATATCGAGACGAACAATGGCTCCGTTCTTAATGAAGGTGGCCTTCATATCCTGACCTCCGATGTCGAGAATGAAGCTAACCTCGGGGTTGATTTTATGCGCGGCTAGATAGTGCGCAATGGTTTCGACAAGGCCTATGTCAAAATCGAAGGCAGCCTTGATCAAGTCCTCCCCGTAGCCAGTAACCGCAGCCCCGGCAATACGGAGATCCGCGCATCCTGCGGCAACCGCTTCATTCTGAAAAAGAGTCAACCCCTCAAGGACAGTGGCCAGCGGGTTACCGCTATTCTTTTGGTAAAAGGTAAAGAGGACATTTTCGTTGTCATCAATGGCGACAATCTTGGTCGTGGTGGATCCTGAGTCGATGCCCAGAAAACAGGTGCCATTGCTCAAATCTTCCAACGAGGCACGCGGAAGGGCATTCTGCTGTTTTTCCTGCTTCCACGCCTCATAATCCGCAGCATCGGAAAAAAGTTCAGACAGCTTGGCCCCTTGCACAAGCAGGTGTGCGGGATGAGGCCGGGCAAATCGCTCAAGCAATTCATCAATACCGGTAACCAAGCGATCATGATCAGCAATGATCGCACAACCCAACGCAGGAACCAGGGCAGCGTTGTCGGGTATGGCACAGTCGGCATCGTCGATGCCCATGGTCTTTCGGCAGGCAGCCCCAAGTGTCGGAATAAAAGAAAGAGGGCCGCCGCAGAGCATGAGCTTGGGCAGGATGTCACGCCCACGCGCCAGTGTGGTGACGACCTGAATCGCCACCGCATGAAAAACGGAAGCCGCAATATCCGCCCGCGACACATTCCGGCTGAGCAAATTCTGGATATCCGTTTTCGCAAAAACCCCACAACGCGAAGCAATGGGATGAACGGTTTTCGCCTCGCGAGCCAAGGCTTCCATCTCGGAGACATCACAACCAAGCAATGTGGCCACCTGGTCGATGAAAGCCCCCGTACCTCCCGCACAACTTCCGTTCATGCGAATGTCGGGTGCCATTCCCGGCGTGAAGAAAATCATTTTTGCATCTTCTCCACCGATATCCACCAACACCCGGATATCCGGATGCCGTTGGTTGACCACCTCGGCAGCAGCCACCACTTCCTGAAGAAAAGGGATGCCGTGCATTTCAGACAACCCCATCCCGGCAGACCCGGTAACAGCCAGGGCGATCTTCGCATCATTACCAAGTATATCCCGGGCCTGGGCAAACGCCGCCTTTAATCCCCCTGCGATGTCGGTATTGTGACGACGATATTCAGAAAAAACAATTTTTCCGTTTCTCGGATCAACAATAACCAGCTTGATGGTCGTGGAGCCGACATCAAGTCCTGCGGAATAAGGAATGGTTTCGTTAATGGCTACCATGATACAAAAGGCTGAATTTTAAACATGATGAGCAACCGGTCGTTTTTTCTTTTGCAGACCGGAGATCATGCCCAGGACAATGGGCTTCTGCGCCATGATAAAGTCGGCAAAGGCCTTGGGATCCCTGCGGAAGAAAACCTCGTCCAAGGCGGCCTTGGCCATGAAAGGAAAAAACATCAGGCCGTAAAAACTCACGAAAAAATGTGCCATGGGATACCCCGACGGAAGATCCAATTCGTCGTGCAATTGTTGCTCGATGATGAGCAACATGCCGCTGGCGTCATGATTGCACGCATAAAATAGTTCTATCACTGCGTGCGGGTCACGATTCATCTCCATTTGCATGAAGTATGGCAGCAGGGGATTCTCAAATAGCAGCTGGATGTAACTGTCCAAAATCAGTTCGAGCTTTTTCATGAGAGACGTATCTGCGCGAACAATCCGCTCGATCTTCGGCAACATTTCACGCACCGCCTCGATGAGAATCGCCTGGAAAAGTTTTTCCTTTTTCCGGTGGTAATAGTTCAGGAGCGTCCGGCTGATTCCCGCCCGCTTGGCAATGTCGCTCATGGTCGAAGCTTCCAGCCCTTTTTCCAGAAAAACGGCTTTCGCGGCAGTGAAAATCTTCTGCTCGATGTCCTGATTGGATATCATTGAGGAGATACTAAAGGACATGTTTGACACCTGCGTCAAACTCAATTGTCAGCATCGCAGAGAAATTAGTTGCTCTGGCTGGGTGTTGTCGTGCAAAACTGGAGGGTCTCCCAACCGTGCATGATAGAACTCCGTTGCGTTATTCCCGCTGACATGGCTCAGCCACTTGAGGACCATTTTTGTGAACTCGTCCGTTCACCGTGGATGCTCTATAATGAGAACGCGGCATCCGCGCATTATTTGATGGGCTATTTTGACAGCAACGAAGAGGCTGCCGACGCATGGACTGATCTTCGCAAGGTGTTCAAGAAGCTCCCGGAAAGTCCTGAATACGGAAAGCTGGAGGACCGGGACTGGAAAGAGGCCTACAAAGCCAACCTTCACCCTTGGCAGCATGGCCGGTTGCACTGGGTCCCGGCCTGGCAAAAGGATGGTTATCCGGTGCCCGCCGGGGACGCCGTGGTATACTTCGATGCAGGTCTGGCCTTTGGCACGGGAGACCATCCCACCACGCGTCTTTGCGCCATGCGTTTGCTGGATTATATCGAGGGAAAAGATGCTGCAAAAATCAAAGTCAACGATGCCGGATGCGGGTCGGGGATACTGGCGCTTTCGGCTGCCAAACTCGGCTGCAAAAATGTGCACGGCTTTGATCGCGACGAAGAAGCCGTGCGGGTAAGTCTCGAAAACAGGGAATCAAACAGTCTTTCACCCGAATCAGTGATATTTACCCATGCCGGGCTGGAATCCGGGCTGCAAGATGCCGGGCTGGCGGACGTCGTACTGGCCAACATTATCAGCGATGTATTGTGCATTTACGCGGATAACTTGCTGGCGGCAGTGGCTCCGGGAGGAGTGCTTGCCCTGAGCGGTATCCTCGCCAAGGAACAGGATGCGGTAAAGAAGGTCTTCGAGGCCAAGGCCAAAGCAGCATGGGGAAGTGTCCGCACCGATGGCCGCGTCATGGGCGAATGGAGTGATGTGGCCCTGTGGCGACCTTAAGCTGATTCACCTCCGCTCGAGAGCGGGCAGAGCCATGGTCTTCCTCATGCCCCATCAAAAAGGGCGCAATGCATTGCCAAGACTCTCATCCCGGCCAACACATTGCACCCTGTGGTTTTATTCTTTGGCTTTTGTTGTTCCGCTCTTAACCGGCTCCAACAACGCTCAAACTGGATGAGCTTGATGCCGTTTCGGCCGGTCGCTCTGTCTTCGACTCCATGATCCCGCGCCGTTGGGCCGCCAGACGATTGTAGGCGTCCACCCGCTCATTCAATGCCGTCGCCAGTGACACGAAATTTTCGTCCGCCGGATTCAGCACACCATGAACTTCCAACTGCCGGATGACCGAGTGATACGCCGCGTCCGTAGCCTGGCGATATTCGTCCATCGCCTTGGCCGGTCGCGCACCCCATTCTTCATAACGGGTTGTCTTCAGTTTTTGATACGAGCCGTTCTTTGTTTCCAGTTCCGTCACCCAGTCTGCCAATCCAAGCAGTTGCAGGCTGGCCGCCACCTTTTCGCGCAGGTCTTCCAGCATGTTCTGCACCGTATACGTCCGCTTATCGCGAGACATTCGCGGTACATTCCCGTAGTGCCGGATGATATCATTCACTCTTTCGGCTGCCTCGATTTTCTCTGCTTCCGCATGACATAAATGCCCGCGTACCGCAGAACGAATCCTCCGGTAGGCTGCGATTCTCAAGTTATCGACGGACACCATTTGTCGCGTGACCGAACTTGTCCGAACCACCTCCATCGCAGCACCCAGTTCATCATAGTGCTCATTATAGATTGCCATGAGCGCTTCAAACGCTTCCGACAGACTGTATTCATTGGCCAGCTTCACAAATTCGGAGTGAAATCCAAAATGCTCCTCATTGCGCAAACGGGCAAACATCACCTGATTTATTGTATTTTTCATAATCCTTCATATTTGATTTAATTAATCCTGATCACCGTGATCAGGATTGCAGGAAAACAACCGTTATTGATTCTGCTGTCAATAAATATTATCCTCACTTTGCGAAATTTAAAAATTAGAACAAGAGAGGTAACCTGCGGATAAAGGCTGTTTTGATAACTGAAAAGCGCCTCCGTCGTGCCATCGCAAACGGAACCCGACAGTTCTTCACCGGGATCGCTGGTGTCCCAGTATTGGCTTTTGATAAACCAAGTGCCCCATGCGGTAGAGAATGGGTTTCGAGCAATTGTTTGTTATTTGCGACGGGTCTTTCCGGCAAACGAGAATAAAATAACATTTCTCAAATTATAGGTATTTTCCAAGCAGCGTTGGCAACAGTAAGAACAATGTGAATACAATTCCATGTATGAAACGAATAGCGGCAAGAATCCATTCAAGCAAGCGAGCGTTCCTTTTGGGGTAATCAAACAAACCTAGGAAAAAGAATACCCATAGTCCGGCCATAACCCACGAAACCACAGGATATCGGGCCAACGCAAAGCAGAGGGTTGGCATCACAAACGCATTGGGGATGAAGACGTCCGGTTTCAGGGGAAACAACTTCTCTATGATACCTCCAATAGTGTACCCATATGTATTTGTACTTCTCGTAACATCACTAACCGCAGGGATATCTTTTTCACCCGGACAAATATGATGAAGTATCTCTTTGGATAATTCCCTGATTGTTTCCATTTCTGGACTATCAATAATTTCTTGTGGCTCTCTGTCGTCTATATCGTGGATATATTTACGGAGGAGATGGAATTTCTGCTTAATTTCTGGACTAAACCCCGGTTTATCCTCGTCCAACATTTGTCCCAAACCAGCATCATCAGATAGCTGACAGGCAGCCTCACGAAGAGATGAGATACCTCACACACTCTCCCCCGTGGAAAGCCAGAGCCTGATTTGCATCTCCCTGCTGGCATATTTCCGAAGCACCTCAATAATGGCTTCTTCGTCTACGTTTTTAATTTGGATCATTTCATTCGCTTTTATATCAAGAGGACCTGTAAGTACGACTTTTGCAGCAATCCACAAGGAGTATCTGTTTCATGGTAGGCGTAGCATCTAGTTTTGCAAAACACATCCTACTCCTCCAGAATAGAGTGCACGTTTGCATCAAATACTTCCAAGATAAGCTTCATGGATTACCAGATATCATTCGAGTAACATGTTGGCATTCTTGATGAAGATATTTATCCGAATTGATAATGATTCAGACATGTTGGGATTTGTTTTCAGATACTCTAATAATCTCCACCTTAATGCCATTAATATTTTCGCACCAGTCGATCCTGATCTAATCGCGTCATTGATATTTGTTTTCAAATTAACTTGATCGTCGCCAAGCATATCTCGGATCGAACGTGCTTCAGTAATGTAGTCGAATGAAATCATTAGATTTAAGTTAGTCTAAGTTTACTGCACCTACGGAAAAAGTTGCCGAGTTACATCACCCGCATCTTGGATTCTGGCGAAGTAACGAATCGATCCATTGTTTATGGAAAGCATTCTGCTGGGCCACGCTGCCAACCTTGCCAGGATCGGCGTAATCAAAAATATCGACCAAGTCAGTTCTAAGCGAAGGAAAGCCAAGACGAGTAATATAAGCTTTACGACCACCACTCATTTCCCGTGCCATTCCTGAAGGAAATACTTCGGGGCGGGCTCCAGCACAAAGTGCTTTAGCATCTATTTTTTCTAATTCTTCACGTAACGCTCGTAAAGATTCGAAAATGTCTTCGCAAACAAACTCCTGCACTCCTAATTCCACTCCCGAGAAGAAAAGCTTCCACGGCGGACCATCGGACAACATAATAATACAATCTTTGATTGTGTTATCTTTCATCTGCACTTTGAGGTGTTTAATGTCATTCATGCCAATTTGAGCCAAGGGCTGGAAAGTCTTCGTTATTGACGGAGTACATATTTCTAAAAACCGCGCAACCGGCACAAAAGATCAACGGAATTAGGAGTAGCTGTTTCATGGTAAGCATCGTGACAACACTTGCTCCTGGACAGAAAGATCCATTTGCGGAAGACGCTCAAGATAAGCATCCATGGCGTCCTGATATGCCTTTACTTTTTCCGGATCTTTTCCTGCCTCCACTATTTCCCTATCATAATCAGCAAAAGTTTTCCCTCGCGCCGATACCGGATAAATGAATTTCCCATTCATCAAATCATTTTGATTGTAATCATATAAACAGATGCCTGTAACCACTGAGTTGTCATCTGTCGGATTAACAAAGCTAAAAGGATTATTCAGATCAAAAAAGGAAAAGAAAACACCTTGTCCAGATTTGGTCA
>JAITVQ010000135.1 GCA_031285745.1 Puniceicoccales bacterium
AAGCCATTCTTCAAAAATCTTGGTCTTGAAGCAGAATTTTTTGACGAGGGGCCGAATTTCACCCTCGAGCTTGGTAAAGCGTTTCAGGGCCAGGCCGCGCACCTTTTCATTGGCTCCCGTGAGATAATCGTTCCAAGCTTTCTCGAGCTTCTTGAAGATCTCTTCAACGCCTTCGATACTCTTGGGGAGTCCCTTGAAGTAAGCGTCGCGGCTCTCGACCTTTTTATCCAGTACGACGCGGTCAAAACGCTCTTCCTTGGAGATAAGCTTCTTGGCGATATCGAGCTGGAAGGGGAGGGTGATCCAGACGGAAAAGAGAAAATCAAGGGCGCGAATTTCGGCAGTTTCAATTCGCTTGGAAATTTCGACTTCCTGTTCGCGAGTCAGAAGAGGCACTTGCCCCATCTGCTTGAGATACATGCGAACGGGGTCATCAAGAATGTCTACATTGGCAGTCTTGGCGGCTTCCTCTTCGCTTTCCTCCTGCTTTTGCTTGTAGGACTCGACGTCATCCTCGTCGATGATCTGCACCTTGAGGTTGTCGAGAATGTTCATGATATTCTCGATCACCTCCGGGCTGCTGGCACTTTCCGGGGCAACCTGATTGATGTCCTGGATTGTGATGAATCCTTTTTCCTTGGACGTGCGGACCAGGACACCAATTTTTTCGTTCAACACCTCCTGCTCCTTGGCATGTGCAGTGTCGGTGGCATCGCTGGAACGGGGTACTGTAACCGGAGCCTTTGAGGATGCCTTTTCTTTTCCAGTTTTCTTGGCAGAAATTTTGGTTTCCTTGGCCGGAGTCTTGCTGTTTTTGGCCGGAACCTTGGGGGCTTTTTGCTTAACGGGGCTTTTCTTGGGGGCAGGAGCAGCTTTTTTACTCTGGGCCTTGGATGCCGGAGCCTTGGCAGGTGGAGCCTTCTTTTTAGGCGCAACCTTCTTGGCGGCCGGAGCCGGTTTTTTGACGGGAACAGCCTTGACCGGAGTGCTTTTTTTCAACGGCTTCTTGGCCACGCTGCGTTTCGCGGCGGGCTTGGAAGTTTTCTTTGCTGCAGATTTTAAAGGTTTCTTTTTATCGGCCATGGAAAAACAGGCTTTTTCGGGAAAACAGACCATCAAGGCAACTCTGGAGGATTTTGCAATGTTTTACGCAACATAATTCTCTCTTCCTGCAAAGATTTCAAAGTGTCTAAGTCGTTGGATGCAAGCATGGCAATTCTGACATCAATTTGGGAACGTCGTTTTTCGACAAATCGTTGCAGCAGAACACGGAGGCATTCATTGGTTTTTGACTTAACATCTGGAATTTCAAACGGATTGGCGAGGAGACGGGAAAGGTAATTGCGTTCATCATCCGAGTCGGCGAGCTCGAGTGCATGTGTTGACCCGAGCCAGTCGCCCTGTGCTATTTCTCCAAAGATTCTGTTAAGAAGTTTTCCTGACGTGGTTGAGTTTTCTATCAACTCCGGTTGAATGAGATGCGCCAGCTGGTGCGCAATTTCCTCATGTTGCAGTGCTATTATAAGGAGCGCGTCTTCTGCCGTTGTCAAGGGGGGGGGATTGATTTGCGAAGTCTGCGAATTGACAGTTGTTGCAGGTTGTTCGGGCGAAGCTGATTGCCCTTGGCGGCGATTTTTTTCCGTTTGCCTATAACGCGTAAAATCCCGCTGGACAGCGACCCGGTCTATCATGGCCAGTCGGCAGATTTCCCCCAATGCTTCTTCCTGCGCAACGGCGGATTCTGCCTGGGCGATGATTCCGTAGAGAGATTGGAGAGCTTCCAGTTTTTGAGCCGTGCTGTGCGGTATTCCTGCCGGCAGCAGACCGCGTACGGCAAAGTTAATGGCACTGACTGCACTATCCTGTATAGTCGACCATCCGTCAGGCCCTGTCTGGGAAAAATAATCGTCGGGGTCTTTGCCGCCCGGGATGCCCAGCACCCGCACGTCGATCCCGGAGCGCATGGCAATAGGAAGCAGTTTCATGGCGGCGGCCTGTCCGGCCCGGTCTGCGTCGAGAAGTGCATCCAGCCGATGCGTGAAGCGACGAATTAGCGCCATATGCTCCTCGCCAATGGCGGTTCCTTGCGAGGCTACTGCCGTGGTGATACCACAAGTGTAGGAGCGGATGGCATCCAATTGTCCCTCGACCAGCACAATTGGGCGTTCTTCGCTGGCATGCTTGCGAGCCTTGTCGAGGTTGAACAGGATGTGGCTTTTGTGAAAGATTTCCGTTTCGGGGGAGTTTACATACTTGGCCTCGTGGCTGGGGTCATCTTTCGGGGTTAATTCGAGTTGACGCGCCGTAAATGCCACAATGCGTCCCTGCACGTCGCGAATAGGAATCATGAGGCGCCCGCGAAAACGTGCTTTCCAGCGTTGCGGATCGGGGGAGTAATCGACACCGACAAACAGGCCGGATTTGGCCAAGGCGTCTTTTGTGTAGCCGCTTTTTAATAACAGGGCGGCAATGGCTCCGCCGTTGACCGGGGCAAAACCGATTTGGAACTGATCGGCGACTTCAAGGGAAAAGTTGCGTTTTGTCTGCCAGTACTCGCGGATTAGATTGGCATGGGCCGACTTGTCCTTGAAGGCGGCGACGTAATGTGCCGTCACCGTTTCATGCAGGGCGAATAACTGGGCTCGTAATGAACGATCCTCACGGGTGGCACCACTGCCTTCCTCGTATTGTAGTGTAATGCCGAACCGGGAGGCGACCCGTTCGATGGACTCCTGGAAGTTGAGTCCTTCCTTGATCATCAGGAAACGGAATATGTCGCCGCCCTGGTTAGTACTGAAGCAATGAAAGAATCCTTTGTCCGGATGGACGTGGAAGGAGGGGGTCTTTTCCGCGGCAAACGGGCTGAGTCCCTTCCAACTGGAGCCGGATTTCTTGAGAGTGGTGTAGTCTCCGATCAACGCGACGATATCGGCGCGCAGGCGAACATCTTCAATCGATTGCCGGGTGATGAGAGCCACAGGGATGCTTTAATTAGCAGCGGCCTCTTTATGAGGCAGCTTGGGCAAAATATACTTCCTCGAATGGTTGAATCACCACGAAACCGTCTCCTTGGAACATCATTTGCAGGGACTCTCCTGAGCCGCGTCCCAGAAATGTACGCAGGGAGATATCCGTCTTTAGATCGGGAGTAAGGTTGCCACTCCAGGCGATGGTGGCGTTGGGATCTGTCACGATCGGATTGCCGGGTGTCACCCTCAGCGTGAGCGGTTCATAATGGCTGGTGATGGCGAGTAAACCAGTTCCTTCAAATCTGACATTAAACAAACCACCCGACATGATTCCGGCGATTTTTCGCATCATGGTGATTTTATGCGGGAGGGTCGTTTCGAATGCCAGCACGTCGTTTCCATTTACGACCAGGCTTTCCTGTTGCAGGCGAAGCAGGGTGATTTTTTTGCCTTGGTCAGCGAGGTATAGTTTCCCCTGGCCGTCTGCGTAGGTGACGCGCATACCTTCACCAGAGATGGCTTTCTTGAGTAGATTGCCAATCCCCTGGTCGAGGATTCCCTCACGTGTGAACTTGATGTTGCCATGATAGGCAACCATCGACCCTGTTTTGGTATTCACCCGTCCGTTGAGATTCACCTCAAGAAACTGGGGCGATTCCAATTCAAAGAAACCGTGTCCGCGATCCTGTTGCTCGGTATTTTGCAGAAATTCCTGCAGGCTTTGGACCGGATGGTTGGCGGATGCGGTAATTGGGGGTGGTGGTTGGTGAAAATTTGAATTCATGGATGAGTAGCAAGGTA
>JAITVQ010000174.1 GCA_031285745.1 Puniceicoccales bacterium
GATCCCGATATACACTGTATTCAAACCGGGCATACCTGTCTTCCGATCCTACTGGCCACAGAAATCCATACCGCTCCCATTCCCAGTCATCGGGGATCTCATTGTTATTAATGTCGCCATTATTTAATTCCGGCAATGTATAGCTAAACAGATACTTGGCCTGGCCGAGATTGGCGACGGCATAGTCGTCGGCAGGCCACGTACCATCCCAAGGATAACAGACCACCATCTGCATAGCGAGCAGGCGGTCGTAGAATGGTTTCGCGACAGCCTTGAGTTGTCCGAGCGTGACCACCGCGTAGTCGTCCCGGGTGGTGCCACTGGCGGCTGGTTGGCTCCACGCATTGACCATGTTGAGAATGTCCGTGCCTGCCCCACCCGGGAGCCGTGCTTCCATGGCCTGCGCCGCCTTGGTGGCAAGATTCTTGAGCTGGCCTTGGTTCAGCACTGCGTAGTCATCGGCAACGGTATCAGAGGCAATGACCTGTTGCTCCGTCCACCAGCCGGGCTCTGCGGAGGTAGCTGCTGCCAGCAGAAGCGGCGGCGGACAAATCATCACCGCAGAGACGATAATCGCGAAGCACTGGTGGAGTCGGTAGAAAATTCGTGAACGAAAAGACGCGGGGCGCGAAGTAGGATAACGGGGAAGATGCATGGGGAAAGATAAGCGAGGTTTCAGGGATTAACGAGATCTGGGGAAGGGTGGAGCGTTGGTAGCCATTTGCCTGTAGTTTTACCACCCTCCTTTCCGCTGGATGTTACGGTTGGGTGCCAGCGGTAAAGGTCCCCATCGACAGGTCACCTGCCGGTCTGACTCGAAGTGTGCCCTTGACTGTAGCATCGCCGGAGATGGTGGCATTCCCCGCAACATCCAATTTCTCCGATGGATCATTTGTTCCAATACCAACATTTCCATCTCTTAATACTGTTACCCGTACATTATAGATTGACCCATCGTAATCTCCTATTGTCAATCTACCAACTATATGCTCAGGTCCTTTAGGAAAATAAACGGAGTGTTCGTAATTTCGTCTGCCCATATCAGCCCCTAACCCCATCCATGCAGTAGAATCTGCGTCTAGTCCGAACACTTGTAAACGAGGTCCGCCAGGAAGACCCCCACGAATTTGAATAGCTGGCTCATTGATACTAGTTTTTTGAGCCCAAATCTTCCCTGCAGTCCAAAGGTCGCCGGACTTGCTCACAATAAGCGCGTTGGAACGATTGGCCCAATCCCATCCATTTCCGATCATAAACAAAGCATCATCGCTTGGTTGATTATGAGAGCCGAGAGCTATTTGATAAGGTTGTGTCGTATAAGCACCAAAACCTATAGCCGTGGAATAATGCGCATTGGCGTGTGCCCATGCTCCGATTGCCAAGGCGAAGCTACTCTCTGTATGCGCCTCCCGGCCCACAGCCACCGAAGATTCTCCCGAAACAGTAGTATTATATCCCAAGGCAACAGCATAGTCTTCTATCGCGGAACTGCCACTTCCAAAAACAGATGAACCTAGTCCCGCGGATCTTGCCTGATAACCAAAAGCGGATGATACGTAACCAATCGCGTGTGCCTGAGTCCCTACTGCAGAAGAAGATCCTCCATCTGCTTGAGCACTGGCTCCCAATGCCAATTTTCCATCGGTTCCTCCGCTGCCAGCTATCCACGTTCCCACGGTTTCTTCTGTCAAAACCTTCATTCCTGATATCGTAATCCCCGGCTCAGCTGCACCCGCATCCAAAACAATTATCGGCGTCGTTGAGTTCGACGAACTATACAACGACAATTTTGCACCATCTTCCAATCTCAATAACTGTTTTGAGGCAACACCGTCATTGGACCACCAATTCCATGTCGTGGTCGTGCCGTAAGCGGCTTGGTCGATATGAGCACCGCCAAGCAGAGAATAGGCTCGAAAGGCATAGGCAGGAAATTCGACGGAACCGATTGTCGCATTGCCGACCTCGACAGTTTGATATACCAGCAAGTCTTGTTGGACAGTCAGGCTACCAGAAACGATTTCATCGGTGGCGAACATAGCAAGAGGAGCCAAGGCGAGTGCAGCAAGAAGGGCTTGGGCTTGAGCGAGGAGTCTCATGGAGATGATGCGGGTTAAGGGGAATAAAAAGCTTTCTTGGGGAACTTACTCATCACAGACGAATAAGTAGCTTTCTGATGAAACGCATGTGTTAGAAAACAGACCGAGTCAATTCTGATTCTTTGAAGAATTGAACATGCCACAGGTCTAAAAATTTCCGCGCTTTTAGCATCATCCCTAAATTGCATATAGCATTGTTGGCTTAATGCCAGCCCCCACCCTCTTCATCGCAACACATCATAAAACAATTGCTTTTCTTACAACCCAGGCAAAATATCATTGCATGCCTCCTTCCCGCCGCACCTTCCTCGCCACGGCCTCGCTGGCTGGCGCCTCATTGCTTCTACCCAAGCACCAAATCTTCGCCCAGACGCCACCGGCACCTGCGCCGCAAAGCAACGGTGCCCGCATCAAACTTGGCATCGCCACCTATTCCTACTGGCATTTCACCACCAACAGGGTTTCCATTACCGATGTCATCGAAAAGACGGCGGCGCTCGGGTTGGAAGGTGTCGATGTCCTGCACCGCCAGATGCCCAATGGCAAGGATGAGGACAACGCCTATTTGCAGGATATCAAACGCAATGCATTCCTCAACGGCATCGACCTAATCTGCCTGTCGATGCATCAGAATTTCGTCTCCAAGGATCCCGAGTACCGCCAGCGCAATATCAACCATACACTGAAGTGCATTGAGATCGCCTATAAGCTCGGCATCCCCTGCATGCGGATCAACGCCGGACAGTGGAACACCCGCAAAAATTTCGATGACCTCATGGCTCATCGGGGTCATGAAGTCATCCCCGAGGGATTAACCGAGGACGATGGTTTCAAGTGGGCGATTGATTGCATAGAGAAATGCCTCCCCAAGGCCGCCGAATGCGGAGTGCTTCTGGCTTTGGAAAACCATTGGGGCCTGTCGGGAACACCGGAAGGCATGCTGCGCATCCACAAGGCGATCAACAGCCCCTGGCTCCAATTACTCGTCGATACCGGGAATTTCCTCGAGGATCCCTATGACAAGATAGAAAAGGTCTTGCCGCACGCCTGTTATGTCCAGGCAAAAACCTATTTCGGCGGCGGGGAATGGTACACGCTCGACTTGGATTACAAGCGGATCATCAACATGATGAAAGCGAGAAATTATCACGGATACCTTGGCATTGAGTTCGAGGGAAAAGCCCCCGCCGATGAAGGCGTTCGCAAGAGCATAGAAATGCTGCGCGCGGCAATGGCTTGATAGACAAGAGAAAAGTTCGTTCAAATTGGGTCGGAACAATCACTATGTTTGGATGTTATTCCCAAACATCCTTCTAATCGAACATGGAAAGCAAACCCGCAGACACAACATCCGACGCAAACGACACCGCCAGCAACAAATCCTGCTGCTGCGGAATCAAGGGCATCCTTGATTCAGAGCGCACACTCGCTGTCTGGGTGCTTCGCCTCTGGTTGAGTATTCGCGCCATCCTGACCGGGGTTGAAAAATTCTACGTCAACAAAACGATCGAGATTGAAGATGCCGACACCGGGATCGTGCTTGAGAAATCCGTCAAGACTTTCGATATCTCCGGTCACCATGGATTGCCAGGCGGCCTAGCCAAGCAACTGGGCGAACAGCCGCTCATGCCAAAGTGGGGATTGGCGATTTTCGACGCCACTCTAGGGTACATCCTGATTGCGCTCGGGATAATGCTTCTGCTGGGCATCGGCACCCGCATCTCGCTCTTCGCCCAGGGCGTGCTTTACTCCATGCTCACAGTCGGATTCATCATGCTGAATGGCCCTGCCTTTGACGCCGGCATCGCCTATCTGGGCACCCACGTACTGCTTGTCGTCGCCGCGCTTGTTCTCGTAAAAGATAACAAGCTCGTCGTCCTTAAAAAATTCTAACCTCCCTTCCTAAACATTTATGTCACTCGAATCCATTTCCACCGGAATAAACCGCCGCCGTTTTCTCGCCACCTCCGCACTGGCCGGAGCCGGGCTGATTCTCAGCTCCAAATCACTGGAAGCCCAGAATGCCAACGTTCGCTCCACTGCCAAAAAGTCAGGCGACACCATCAATGTGGCACTTGTGGGGTGCGGGGCGCAAGGAGAAGTTCTAGTGGATTCACTCATTGCCATTGTAAAGGAAGCCCGAAGACCTATCGGCGTAAACGTTATCGCGGTCTGCGATATTTGGGACTACCGGAAGAATTACTTGGCAAATAAATTCAAAGGGGCTGGCATCACGGCCAACGGATACAACGATCTTGAAGACATGATTGCCAAGGAAAAGAACCTGGATGCCGTATTCGTTGCCACACCTGACTTCTGGCATGCACCGAACACCATCACCTGCCTAAAAGCCGGTCTGCATGTATACTGTGAAAAGATGATGGCCCATACCGCCGATGCCGCCCGCTCCATGGTTCGCGCAATGAAGGAAACCGGCAAGTTGCTCCAGATCGGACACCAGCGCCGGAGCAATCCCTACTACATCTGGTCCTATCAAAAAATCATCAAGGGCAACAAACTGCTGGGCCGAATCACCAATGCCAATGCACAGTGGAATCGCGGTGTCCAACCCGACCTGAAAATGCCCCCAAGAAATCCCATTTCTGCGGAAACCCTCAAGAAGTACGGTTATGACAATGCCCACGAGTTCCGCAATTGGCGGTGGTTTAAAAAATACTCGGGAGGCCCTATTTCCGACCTAGGCGCCCATCAGATTGACATTTTCAACTGGGTGTTTGGTCGCCCCACCTCGGTTATCGCAGCCGGGGGGGTCGATTATTACAAATCACACGAATGGTACGATAACGTGATGTGCATATTCGCCTACAACACTCCGGAAGGAGTCGCCCGGGCCTACTACCAAGTGCTCACGACTACCAGCAGCGGAGGCGGATACTTTGAAAACTTCATGGGCGATAATGCTTCCCTGAAACTCTCCGAGAACCCCAATCTCATCAAACTATACAAGGAAGCTACCAGTGCCGCGGATTGGGATCCGTACAAAGCCGAGAATATCATTCGCCTCGATACAACACCACCACCAGCCAAGCCCTCCACTGCCCAAATGGACTCCCGAGACAGTGAGCCTCCCGAGGCCTACGATATTCCGGTTTCTCTGGGGAACAAAAAGATCCACCAGCCGCACGTGGAAAACTTCCTCCGCGCCATCAAGGGCGAAGCCAAGCTAAACTGCGACGGAGCAGAAGCCTTTGAAAGCGAAGCGCCCATTTATCGGGTCAACGAGGCCGTGGCTGCTGAAAAAATGCTCCACTATACCGAGGCAGACTTTGCGGTTTAACCAACGTACAATATTGGCAAATACGACATGGAACCTTAAAGGGAATTCCATGTTTGCCAAAGATAGCTTCTTCAACAATCTTCTTACTTAAATGAACTCTTTACTGGCATTTATCACCGACATGAACGGCGGAACGCTTCTGCTTATCGCATTGGTCGTCGTCCTTCTTTTTGGTGGCAGCAAACTACCCGAGCTGGCTCGCGGCCTTGGCAAGGCCCGCCGCGAATTCAAACGCGCCAGCGACGAGGTGGAGGACGAGGTTCGCAATGCCATTGAGGAAGATGAGCGCAAGTCCACCCGCAAGAAGCTTGTCGAGGAAGAAGAGCGCGCCCGAATTCGAGCCAAGATCGAAGAAGAAGAACGCGCCAAGATTGCTGCTGACCGAAGCAAGGACAACTGATCGTTAGAATTCTTTTCAACAAAGGGCGAAAACTTCGGTTTTCGCCCTTTGTGTTTCATCGACCACCCTCCCCGCTCTCAAGGATAAATAAACTGGCAAGCCAATCGTGAGAGGTTTAAACGTGACTCATGTTTACGGGACTCGTTGAAGAAACAGGGCAGGTCTTGGCCCTCGACCAGAACAAGGAAACCGGTGTCTGGAAACTCAAGATTGCTGCGAAAAAAATCTGCCAAGGCATTGCGATTGGTGACAGCGTGGCCGTCAACGGCTGCTGCCTCACCGTCACCGAATATGAACAGGAATCGCTGACCTTTGACGTGCTTGAGGAAACCCTGCAACGCACCTCCTTTCGCATTCTCCGCATTGGCGTCGGCGTCAACCTCGAACGGAGCCTGACTCCAACCAGCCGGATGGGAGGGCATTTTGTCACCGGGCATATTGACGGCACAGGAGAAGTTTTCTTCTTTGGCCAAGAGGGCGCTGATTATCGCCTGCGAATTTGCCCTCCACAGGAGTTCATGAAGTATGTTGTCTACAAGGGATCCATTGCGGTGGATGGCATTTCCCTGACCGTGGCTGCCGTGGATGAAGACACTTTCGATATCTGGCTCATCCCAACCACCCTGACCGCGACCAATATCCATGAACGCCGGGCAGGAGACCCCGTAAACTTGGAATTCGACATACTAGCGAAGTATATCGAGAAGCTCTCGCCCGGACAATAAACCAAGACCTGAATGAGACCCGTAGTGCCCCAGGCATTTACTCTGCTGTCCACGATACTCCCTCCGGGATCCTTTATTCTCTAAGTTGGGTCTAATACCCCGCTGCTTGCGGCGGGGTTGTTTATTTTTGATAAATAGCCGTTTTCGCCGTTTGAGGAACAGTTATTCACAATAGAGATGTTCTTTCCGCGTTTCGCGGAACCACCAACATTACGAGAGGAGCTACTTCCGCGTTTCGCGGAAGTATGAACATTACGGAAGGAGCCTTTTCCGCGGATCGCGGAAGTTACTCCATCATTGTATTTAGTCTTTCCGCGAAACGCGGAAGCATGAACTCTATTGGTGGATCTTCTTCCGCGAAACGCGGAAACTACTCCACCAGTTGTGTTGGTACTTTTTACTTTCGCGGAAACGACCTCTCAACTGTGTCTCCACCCTTCCAATTCTGCAGAAACCACCCCAACAACTGAGCATGGAGTCCTTCTTCCTGCAGGGGAAAGATATTCAAATGGAGAATGCCAAATAATAAACTACGAATAAACTCCATCCATGTATTTTATTCTAAAAATTATATCAGGAGAGGCAAATCGTGGGGAGTTCCTCACTACGAGGAACTCCCTTTTCAGAAAAACACTATCTGGGATAGTTCTACTAAAATGTCTTAAAACTTCAGGCGGCTATCCGATGCCAGCGCCTCGGAGATTTCCTTCCATCCATTTTCCTGTCCACGTTGGAAAAGGTGCAGATACAAGGCAACCTCTTCGCCGGGGAACTCTTTCAGAAGTACGTCGATTGCCGCATTGACCTTCTTGGCATCCAGCGTCTCGGGCAAGTCGCCATCGATGCTGCCCTCCTTGTCATGGGAAATTCCCAAGACATCGAGAAACTGATTCATCATTTCCGCCCTCTGGCCAAAAAACCACTCCTGCAATATCTGGGCCGCAGTCTCGGCAAAACGACGCTGGCGAAGATTGGTCCAAAGCCATTCCCGCTGCCGGGTCTTGGGCCATGTTTTCCAAATCTGAGGACGATACTTCATCACCTCGCTCATCACGATCATGGTCGAGGTAAATACTTCCTTCTCCACCTGCTGGATATAGGTCAGGATGGTTTCCGCCAAGGCTGGCGAAATGCGTTGGATAATTTCGTTAACAGGAAGAAGCGAAGTGCTTGAAGACATGCAAAGACGAAAATCGCCACGTCATTGGCTTGGCAGGCTTTACCTACTCGGAATCACTTGTCGGCAATCACTAAGTTTTCTTTCCGTCCGGCAAAAATCCTTCATAGTAGGTGACACGGCATGATCTGGCTCATCATCGTTTCCCTTCTTTGGGCCTTCTCTTTCGGGCTGATAAAGACCCATCTCACCACGCTTGACTCAACAGCCGTGGCCGCGGTGCGATTTGCCTTTGCCCTGGTTATTTTCATCCCTCTTTTGCGGCCCAAGCTGATTTCATGGCGCAATGGGGCGCTGCTGGTTCTCATCGGGGCCGTCCAGTTTGGGATCATGTATGCCTTTTACATGGCATCTTTCGCCTACCTGCAAAGCCACGAAGTGGCGCTGTTCACCATCTTCACCCCGATCTACCTTACCTTGATCAACGGGGTCTTGGGAAAACGCTTTCAGCTAACCTGGTTTATTGCCGCGATCATCTCCGTGGTCGGAGCAGGGGTCATTCTCTGGAGCAAAACCGATACCACCAACATCTGGGTGGGATTCGGGTTGGTCCAGTTATCCAATTTCTGCTTTGCGCTTGGCCAGATCGCCTACAAACGACTGCGGCCCCGGCTGGGCGAAATCCGGGACGATCAACTGTTCGGCTGGCTCCTCTTGGGAGGTTTTATCTCCACCGGGGCCTATTCGCTATATGCAACCGACTGGGCTCACTTTCACCCATCATTGCCCCAGTGGGGAGTTATCGCCTACCTGGGAGCAATTGCCTCCGGGTTGGGTTTTTTCATGTGGAATCGCGGAGTCGCCCAAACCAACGCCGGGACCTTGGCAGTCTTCAACAACATGAAAATACCGCTGGCAGTCATTTGCTCGCTGTTGTTCTTCCATTCCGAGGCGAACATTCCCCGGCTGATTGTCAGTTTTGGCCTGCTGGCCTTCGCGGTGTGGCTTGCCGAAAAAAAACATTCCTCCACCGAAAAATAGCCGTTATCACAAGCAGAGTTGCGACATTTTCACAGTCCGTTATGATTAGGCAATGATTCCATGAATACAGCCGACGCAGCAGACCGAATACAGGTAAAACACTATCTCCCTTGGATTGTCGCCGTCGCACTCTTCATGGAGAATCTCGACTCCACCATTGTCAACACGGCAGTCCCCGTGATGGCAAAGAGCCTTGAGGTCGAGCCTCTCAGTCTCAAGGCGGTCCTGACCAGCTACACCCTGAGCCTTGCGGTATTCATCCCCGTCAGTGGATGGATGGCAGACCGTTTCGGCACCAAGCGGATATTCTCCCTGGCCGTGGTTTTATTTTCGGTGGGTTCATTGCTCTGCGGGTTGTCCTTGAATGTTCCGATGCTGGTGGCCTCGCGCATCCTGCAAGGGATGGGCGGCGCGATGATGACACCGGTGGGACGGCTGGCGCTGGTTCGCACATTTCCCCGCTCGGAGATTCTCGCGGCAATGAACTTTGTGGTCATCCCCGCATTGATAGGTCCCTTGGTCGGACCTTCGCTGGGCGGAGTCATCGTCCATTGGTTGCATTGGCGGGTCATATTTTTTCTCAACATCCCCTTTGGGTTAATCGGACTCTGGCTGGTGCATAAACATATGCCCGACTTTCGCGAGCGAGTCCCCAGACTCGACTGGCAGGGATTCCTCCTTTTCGGGACAGGGGTTGCCCTGCTCTCCTATGTGTTGGAGGTCTTCGGGGAACACTCCATGTCGAACGAGGCCATGGCATTCATGCTGGCGGGAGCAGTCGTGCTATTGGTGGCCTATGCCTGGCACTCAAGATATGTAGCTGCGCCGGTCCTCTCATTGATGCTGTTTCGCGTCCGGACCTTCCGTATTTCCGTGCTCGGAGGCTTCGTCACCCGGCTGGGCATCGGAGGAATGCCTTTTCTCCTGCCACTACTCTACCAGATCGGGCTCGGCTACGCCCCATGGCAGGCCGGGTTACTGACCATGCCGCAAGCCGCCGCGTCCATTGTGATGAAAATGTCTTGTCCCAAGATACTCGCCATCTTCGGACATCGCCATGTCTTGATTGTCAATACGGTCCTGCTCGGGATCACCATCACCATCTTTACCCAGATCGGACCGGGGACTCCCATCCTTTGCATCCTCCTGCTCAGTTTTGCCCAAGGGTTCTTTTCCTCCCTCCAATTCACCAGCATGAATACCCTGATTTATGCCGATGTCAGTGACCACGACGCCAGCAAAGCCAGTAGTATCGCCAGTACAGCACAACAAATGTCCCTCAGTTTCGGCATCGCCATGGCCTCCCTTTTGGCAACATGGTTCATCGGCGGCGTAGACCAGACTAACCCTGAGGAAACAATCCCGGCACTGCATAAGGCATTCCTGGCCATGGGGATTATCACCATTGTTTCCTCGCTGACCTTCTGGCGACTGCGCAATGACGACGGCAACAATGTCAGCAACCGGAAAGTCTCCCGGGAGCCTGTTGAAAAAAACTCATAATTTGTAATGCGAAATCATGTTAAAAATCTCGTAACCATAATAGACTTGCACAGTAAATAATGGGGAATCCATAACTCCACCAACATGACAAAAGTACTCCTTATCCCTACTGCGTTTCTTGCATTCGCAGCCGTCGCCATCGCGGGTCCCTTGAGTTCCAAGGGAATTCCTGCCGAAGCAAAAGGCATCGTGCACGTTGACTTTGACGCAGGATCAAAATCACTCGTCATCCAGACACTCAAACAGGAATCGGAAAAAGCCGTTGCCGGGGAATCTTCCGGAAAGAAAGCATACGAGGATTTCAAGAAACAAGTCGGCTTTGATCCCAGCAAGGATATCAACGACGTCACGCTGGGATTGATCCCCAAAGCAGGCTCAGATGAGCCCCAGGCAGCTATTGTTGTTCGCGGAAAATTCTCTCCGGATAAAATGGTCGCCGCTGCCAAGGCCAAGTCCATCGCGACAACCGCCTATGGCAAATACACACTCATTAGTGCCAGCGCGCTGAAAAGTGCCTATCTTCCAGACGAATCAGGCATGGCTGCCGATGCATTGGAAGACCTGCTCTGCTGCCCATTCGACAAGAGCACCATCCTGCTCGGGGAAAAAGGCACAATTGAAAAAGCCATCGACGTATATAGCGGCAAATCCAAGCCCTATGCCATCCCCAGCACACTAACAGCCTACTCCAAACAAGTCGGCTCCCCGATTGCGTTGGCCTACGTCAGCGGAGATCTCGATAAATCAGAGCCTGACCCGAATAACCCGATGCAGATGCCCAAGATGCAGAATCTGTATTTTGCCTTGGCTGATGACGGAAAAAACGTGAAAGCACGCGCCACCTCCGAATATAAGGACGAGGCGGGAGCCCAGCAGTCGCAATCCATGATTCAGATGGTAATGGGCTTTATGCAAATGGCTGCATCGCAAACCAACGGGCCTGACGGAAAACCTGATCCCAAGAAGGTGGAAGATGCCAAGAAGCTAACCAAGCTCCTCTCCAGCTTGAAGCTTTCCGCTGAGGGCAAAAACCTCAATGTGGGCCTTGATTATCCGACCGCAGAGGCGGTGGCACAGATCAAGGAGCAAGCCAAGAACCTCACAGGCAAATAATAACTCAACGCAAACATCCTTGTTTGCCAAAAGAGCCGCCTCGCAAGAGGCGGTTTTTTTATTACCTATTTTGTCCGCAAACATAATATGGTATTTCATCTCGTGATGAGGACATAAAGAATGATGTTCACCGCTAATCGGTGAATGTAGTTCAACCCCTCTGGGGCTGCGGATCTTATGGTCGGAGTCCGCCGGTTACACCGGCGGTTATTGCAGGCCTTCTCGCTTTGCTCGTGAACACATTGAGCCACTCCGTGGCTCTCCTCGTAACAACATGGGATGGAATTCATAGCATGGCCCCCTTTGTATTTTCCAACCAAGGTAATGTTGGCAGCAAATGCACAGAGCCGCTGGAAGCGGCTGACGTGAATAACCGCCGGTGGAACCGGCGGAAGTCAGACTGTGAAGCCCCAGCCCCGAAAGGGCTGAACTATGCTCACCTAGCCCTCATCCTTTATGCCCTAATCACGAGATGAAATGCTATACTAACAAAGGGCCCGAAGACTATAAACCACAGATACCACGGACATGATAGAGATAACAAAAGATAAATGAGAAAAAAGCATTACGTCGTTCGATACTCTGGTAAGAAATTTCCCTTATCCTTCTCTCTATCCGTTTATCCGTGGTTCTTTTGCTCCTAAGCCAGAAATAAAATAC
>JAITVQ010000215.1 GCA_031285745.1 Puniceicoccales bacterium
GGAACAAAAAACCGCCGGGTATTTCAAACTCCTTTTCTGATTTGCGCTCGGCGAGCAAAGTCGCTTGGGTGCGCCCTGTAAACATCCATACGTTTTCTAATCTTACCTCCATGCAAAACAAGTTCTTACTTTTTCGTGCGGTAATCCTCACGGTGGCAGTTGCCCCCTTGGGATGTATTTCCGCTGATCCTGCTACTGCTGAAGCCGAAACTCCACCGGTAACCGTGGCTCCTCCGCCAGCAAAGCACGCGGCTGCCCCAGCGCCGGAACGCCCCAAACCGCCTGCCGAAGCCCCTGAACTCCTGACTCCGGAAGCCAAGGAGATGCAGAAGGAACTCGCCAAGCTGCGACTGGAAAAAAGCGTTATCGACGCCAGGTTGGCCCTTGCCGATGCGAAGCGCAAGGAAGCTGATGATGCCATGAGTGCGGAAAAGGCCAAGTTGGATGCGGAGCGCGCCTTGCGCACTGCCCGGCTTGCTGCCGAGTCCGCTTCCCTCGATGAGGAAAAGGCTAAATTGGATCGTGAAACCGCCCTTGAGACAGCCAAGGCCAATCAAAAGCTTGCTGAAAAACTGGCCCGGATCCGTGAACTCGAAACAGACGCCAAGATATTCAAAACAGAATTGGAAACGGCTATCGGCAAATATACTTCCGATCTGGCCCTCTTCCAGAAGCAACAGGAAGCCCGCAAGGTGGCTGTTAATGCTGAACCGCAGCTCCTGAAGGAGCCGTTGGTTGATGGGACGCTCTTTATTAGCAATCGCCGTATCCCATTCAACGGAGTCGTTACCCAGCAATTGGCGGAAACGGTCATCGAGCGTATCAACTTCTTCAACAACCAGAGCACGGAATACCCGATATTTATCGTGATCGATAATTCTCCGGGCGGTTCGGTGGCGGCAGGGTTTCAAATCTTGAAGGCCATGGAAAGCAGCAAGGCTCCGGTCTATGTGGTCGTCAAAGGTTTTGCTGCCAGCATGGCCGCTGTCACTACCACGTTAGCCGAAAAATCCTTCTGCTACAACAACACCATCATGCTGCACCACCAGATGTCCACTGGCTTCCGTGGTAACATGACTTACCTCAAGGAGCAGCTGGACACGGCCGAGGACTGGTACAAGCGCCTTGCGACACCAGTGGCCAAGAAGATGGGCATTACCCTGGAGGAATTTACCAAGCAAATGTATGCGCATACCTCCACCGGCGACTGGCAGGAGTTCGGAGACAAGGCTCAAGAACTAAAATGGGTCGATACAGTCGTTGAACGAATGGTGGAAACAGAAATACTTGATACCAGGGATGCGACTCCCAAGCCTCCCCAGGTGCGTCCGATGGCGGGATTGGGCTGTGTCGAAAAGGTTGATGAGAATGGCAAAACCTATTTCCAACTACCTATCCTCGATAATCCCTATGATGCCTGGTGGATCTCGGATAAGCGCGGCCTTTATCGCGCCCAGTAAAAAAACAAACACTTTGGGAGCGGCAGAAATGCCGCTCCTAAATTTTATCCCTTCGGGCATTGCCTTTTATCCAATTTCCAAGAAAACAACTTAAACCAACTACCCATGGAATACTATTACGTTAGCGCCGCGAATAAGGCCGAGGGCCCCGTTTCACTGGAACAACTGCAGGCATTGCTCAGTGCCGGGCAAGTAAACGCTTCCACCAAGGTGGCTGCCGTGGGGTCTCAAGAATGGGTTCCCATTACCAATGTCCTGCCCGGGTCATCATTTCCCATCGGCACTCCGGCATCCCCTGTTCCGTCGTCATCTGCCCCAGGGCAACCGCCGGTCATTGTCATGACAGGTAATGGCGGAGGAAATGATCCCTTGGCGATTGTTTCCATGGTATTGTCCATTGTCGGGTGTTGCATGTGCTGCTACGGCTTTCCGCTTTACATTGCAGGAATAGTTTGCGGACACATCTCCCTGTATCGAATCAAACAAAACCCGCTCCTGCAGGGACGGGGCATGGCCATAGCGGGATTGTGTATCGGATATATCGCAATCGTTGTGTGGACCGCGCTTATCATAATCGGTATTGCGACCGGGGCTGCGGAAGAGTTCAGGCGAAGCCGCTAGATTCAGGTGCCCAACCCATGCTCAATCCCCACCACCTCGAACTATTCTACTATGTAGCCCAGCATGGCGGCATCAGCGCCGCTGTGCGTCATATTCCCTACGGCATCCAGCAACCTGCAGTCAGCCTGCAGATCGTCCGGCTGGAAGAAGCCTTGGATGTCACCCTCTTTCACCGGCGTCCGTTTTCCCTGACGACGGCGGGGGAAAAACTTTTTGCCCATATCAAACCGTTCTTCGAGGGCTTGGCGCCGCTTGAGGAGCAGTTGCGTGGGCGGGCGGACCTGCACCTTAACATTGGCGCTGCAGAGTTCATCCAGCGGGAATACATGCCTGCAGCGCTGACGCGATTGCGTACCGCTCTTCCCGGCCTGCGTTTAACCATGCGTGAAGGACCTGTGGACCAGTTGCTCGATGCAATACGTTCCGGGGAGATGGATGTGGCGATTGGCGTTATCGAGGACAAGGAGCCGCGCGGGGTACAAACCATTCCGTTGGCCAAGTTCCATCCGGCACTAGTCGTGAACAATGCGCTGAAGATCAAAACGGCCAAGGAGCTTTGGGATCTGGATCGCATTACTCACCCGCTGATCTGCCTACCTCCCTATGAGTGGCTTTGCCGGGTTTTCCAGAGTGGTCTTGCCAAGATCGGCGTTGTTTGGGAGCCGTCCATGGAACTGGCCTCAATCCCGCTCGTGGAGAAATATGCCGCCGAGGATTTTGGTATTGGGCTCACCTTTTCGATTCCCGGGAAAAAAGTCCCGTCCGGGACAAAACTGATTCCCTTGAATGATTTCCCCTCGCTGACCATTGCTGCTTTTTGGGATGGCAGACCGTCTCCGGCCAAGGCGGCCTTGCTTGAGGAATTCGTCACCGAGGCGGGAATCATTACCCGGAAGCTCAATCTTCATGCAAACGCTGCTGGAAGTCCTGCGAAAAACTGAGGGATTTTTTGCCGGGAAAGGTTTGGAGAAACCGCGGCTTCAGGCGGAATTGCTTTTCGCTGCTGCACTCGATTGCAAACGTCTCGACCTGTATCTTCAGTTTGAAAGACCCCTTCCCGAGGAAGTTTTGGCCAAGCTGCGTGATTGGGTGCGCCGTCGGGCGAATCGAGAGCCGCTGCAATACATCGTGGGCGAAACCGAGTTTCGGGATATTACGCTAAAATGCGATCCCCGGGCGCTCATTCCCCGCCAGGAAACCGAGGAACTTGTCGAGCATGTCCTTGCCGCGCTCCCTGAGGGTGCAACCAGTGTGCTGGATCTGGGTACTGGTACCGGGGCCATTGCCCTTAGTATGGCGCAGGAGCGTCCTGCAATCAACGTCGTGGCTGTTGACAAATCCAAGGATGCCCTTGCGCTGGCCCGGGAAAATGCCCGACGGCTTGGCTTGGAAGCCCGCGTGCAATTTGAGTCAGGCAACTGGATGGAAAATATTCGCGGAACATTCGATGCCATCATTAGCAATCCTCCGTACCTCACCGATGAAGAACTGGGCACCGCTGAGCCGGAAGTGAACGCGCATGAACCCCATGCGGCCTTGGTTGCTTCAGACAATGGTTTGGCCGACCTCAAAACTATCTTGTCCCAGGCCAGAACGCGTCTGTGCTCCGGCGGTTTTGTTGCCTTGGAAACGGGCATTGCCCATGCGGATGCTCTTTTCGCCCATGCTGCCGCTCTTGGATACTCGCGATACGAATCTCGCGCGGATATGAGTGGAAGGCAGCGTTTCTTCTTTGCGTGGACTTAGGCTAATACTATTCTGACGTCACTTTTGCTCCTGTCATGGACTTTGACTTTGGCCATCTTTGGTCTCTCTTTCTCGGAACTATCATCGGTATTTTGCCTATCAGCAATCCGTTGGCCAGTGCGCCGACGTTCCTCGCAATTACCGAGGGAGACTCCGAGGAATATCGCCGGGAGCAGGCGCGCCGCGCTTGCCTCTATGTGGTCTGCATCCTGTGCAGTTTTCTGTTGGGTGGCACCTTCATCATGCAGTTTTTCAGCATCTCGATTCCAGGAATCCGGATTGCCGGAGGCATCTTGGTGGTCAAGGTCAGCATGGATATGTTGGCCGGAAAATTGATGGCGACCCCGGACAGTACGCAGAGAGCAGCTGTCCGCAAAAGGGATATCTCCTTTACTCCATTGGCTATTCCCATGCTCAGCGGCCCTGGTTCCATCGGGGTTACGTTGGGGTTCACTTCATTGGCCCGGCAATGGTATGACTATATTGCGATTATTGCAGGCATCTGCGTTGTTGCTGTCATTGGCTACCAGACGCTAACTCTTTCCAGCCGCATCGTCAAAATCATGGGGTCCGTTGGACTGAATGCCATGACACAAGTCATGGGTCTTCTACTCATGTGCATGGGAGTCCAGTTTTGTGTTAATGGGGTTACGGACATTGTCTCCGATCCCACTTTCCTGAATGCAGTGAAGAAAATCTGGCTTGCCCCGATGTAAGTAAAGATCGGTGGGCAGCCAGTGTTGGAATACAGAAATCCAACACGTGAAAAAGCCCTGCCAAATTGCAGGGCTTTTTTCATACACAAGCCGGGAGGCGGTTATTTTACCTTTAGCTTCAGTGCCTCGCCGTCGCGCTTAAACGACACGGTTTGTCCGTCGAGAATTTCTCCGCGCAGTAAGGCCTTGGCCAACGGCGTTTCGATTTCTTTTTGCAGGAAACGCCGCAGCGGGCGAGCCCCGTATACCGGATCGTAGCCGCGTTCGGCGACCCACTCGCGGGCTGATTTATCCAGTGAGACTGTGACCCGGCGCTCGACCAGTCGCTTGTTGATCTGGACGAGCAGCAGATCCACGATCTGGTTGATTTCTTCAAGACCGAGCGGCTTGAAGAGCACAATGTCGTCGATGCGGTTTAGGAACTCGGGCCGGAAGTGCCCCCGTAGTTCTGTCAAGACCGACTCGCGGACGCCTTCGGGAATCTCCGTGCCAGAGACACCGTCCACCAAATACCGGCTTCCGATATTGGAAGTCATGATAAAGATGGAATTTCGGCAATCCACCGTTCTTCCTTGTCCGTCAGTGATGCGTCCGTCGTCGAGGATTTGCAGGAGAATGTTGAATACGTCCGGATGCGCCTTCTCGATTTCGTCGAGCAGTACTACACTGTAAGGCTTGCGACGAAGCGATTCGGTAAGTTGCCCGCCTTCCTCGTATCCGACATAGCCGGGAGGCGCACCGACCAACCGGGAGACGGAGTGCTTTTCCATATACTCGGACATGTCTATACGGATCATGGCGTCCTCACTGTCGAACAAGAGGCGCGCCAGACTCTTGGCCAGCTCCGTTTTACCGACCCCGGTGGGGCCTAGAAAGAGAAAAGAACCTGCCGGGCGTCGCGGGTCCTGTACCCCGGCGCGGGAACGCAGGATGGCCTCGGAAACCAGTTGCACTGCCTCGGGCTGGCCGACCACCTGGGCTTGCAGGTCATCTTCCAGTCGGAGCAACTTCTCACGTTCGCCCTCAAGCAACTTGGAAACGGGAATGCCTGTCCAACGACCGACTACCTCGGCGATTTCCTCGGGAGATACGGCCTCGCGGACCAGTGTTCCATCCACGGCGGAATTGGTCTTTTCCATCCGGGCCAACTCCGCTTCCAGTTTCGGGAGCGTACCGTGTCGCAATTCGGCCAGCTTGTTCAAGTCATACTCGCGCTCGGCTTTTTGCATCTGCAGCCGGATATCCTCGATCTGCTTGCGCACCGTCCTGATTTTTTCGATGGATGCCTTCTCCGCGTCCCAGCGCGCCCGCATGGCGGTGGCCTCGGTGCGGACGGATGCGAGTTCCTTGCGCAGGGATTCAAGACGCAGCTTGGAGGCATCGTCTTTTTCATTCTTCAGGGCGGCCTCTTCGATCTCGAGCTGCATGACTCGCCGGGACAACTGGTCAAGCTCGGACGGCAGGCTGTCCATCTCGGTGCGGATCTGGGCGCAGGCTTCATCGACTAGGTCGATGGCCTTGTCCGGGAGAAA
>JAITVQ010000220.1 GCA_031285745.1 Puniceicoccales bacterium
TGGATTCGAAATCGGCGATATTGGCAAATTCGGCGCCGCGCCATGTGTAGATGCATTGGGCGTCATCGCCGACCGCCATGACTTGGTGTTCTCCCGCCAAGGCGTCGACAATCTGGGACTGGAGTTTATTGGTATCCTGAAACTCATCGACTAGGATGTGGCGAAAGCGATGCTGGTAGGATTCCCGGACTGCCGGATGATTGGTGAGTAACTCCAGCCAGAGTTCCAATAGGTCATCATAGTCGCAGACGGCCTGTTTACGCTTGGTGTCCCGGTAGGCTTCGGCAAAACCGGGCAATTTCTCCAATGACTCATCCGCTAACCAGGGGAAACGAATGTCAAAAACCTCTTCCATCGGACGCCGGGTATTTCGGGCGTAGCTGATCGCGTCGAGAATAACCCGGGGCTTGGGGTTATCCTTGTTTTTGACAAAGGCGGAATCCAATGACTTGACCGTTTCATTGAAAAGCGAATCGGCATCGTCCGCGTCCAGGATTGTAAAATTTCTATCAAGCCCGACCAGAGGCGCATGAGAGCGCAGAATGCGCTGGCCTATGCTGTGGAAAGTTCCTCCCCAAAAGTAGGACCGGGTCACCCCGGTCAGGTCTTCCACACGGGTGAGCATTTCCTTGGCGGCTTTGTTGGTAAAGGTAAGCAGCAGGATTTCCCAAGGCTTGATGCCTTGCTCAAGCAAGTAGGCGACCCGGTAGGTGAGGGTACGGGTTTTTCCCGAGCCTGCGCCGGCCAGTACGAGTGCAGGGCCACGAGGAGCTGTTACAGCCTGATATTGGTCTTCGTTCAGGGCCGAAATGAAATCAATGGGCGGGATCCCGGTCAGGCTTTGCATGGATTGGGGAAGGTGAGGCGTAGTTGTTTTACCGCAACCGGAAAAATAATGAACTAGAGTAAACGGTTGCCATATATACCCGTATGTTTACAGGTGTACCCTGTGAAATCTTTTTTCTCCGTCCTCTTGATTCTTTTCTCATTCAACTGTGTTGGGATAGCGGAAACGTTGGAACAACTGGTGTTTGAGCCGAAATGGTTGGAGCGCAACATGACCAATTTCCCACAAGATATGGCCGGATTGGATTTCAAATGGGATGTTGATGAAGAGAATCCGGACAAGAAGGAATCAGCTTCAAGCCGTAAGGCGGGTGAATTATTGGGGCAAAAGGCATTGCAGGTAACTGTGCTTTGCGATCAAGGTCATCTTTTGGGCATCAATACCATTTTGTATCTGCCTCCTCCTTCCATGGACGGTGAATCGGATGAGGCGGGACACCAAAAGGTTTTTGCAAGTATCGCTGCGGAATTGGAAAAAAAATTCGGCTCAAAGGGAGAGCAGCTCAAACATTCCATCGGAGTAAATATGCGCTGGTATGCCAAAGATTCCGTGTATGACCTTAAGGGCTTGCCGATGATGATTGAATACAGGGAAAAGGATAAGACAACAAAACGTCTTACCTATACAGTTTGGCTGGCGACGTATCCCTCGTTGGAAATACTTGTTTTCTCACCTAAATTATGGGAGCAATCAGGAACCCGTTTTGCCGAGCAAAATGCCATGATGGGTTTTCAGTGGACTTCCGCCAGCAAGGATTCAGCCCGTAGTGCATGGCCGGGGAAATTTATGGGAATAGATATTCCCGAAGCCATTGTCCGGGTTAAAAGTGAAAAGTTGGCCTCCATTGATCTTTCCCTGTTCAACAGGGGCGATTCCGGAGAAAGCAAATTTCCTGACTCCAAGAGCTTTGCCGAATTTGTTCAGGAAGTCCGTGCAGCCCTGGACAAAAAGCTGGATGCCAAGGCCACCCCGCGTCCTTCCGATAGTCGCAATGTTTCCAGAACCGAGGGCGTAATCTGGAAGGGACCGCATGCTTACTATCTCTTGGAATGGAACGAGACCCGGGCCAATCCGTCGCGCAGGATTCCTTACCATGCGGAATTTCTTCGTTTGAGCGTTGCTCCGGCTGTCAGCACTACCGAGGCAGGTGTGCCGAAGCAATGGAAGGGAACGGATCATCTGAAAACAGAGAGCAATGGAGATAAATATATTTATGATGTTCCGATGGTGGACCAGGGGCAGAAAGGGTATTGCGCCGTTGCCGTTGCCGAGCGGGTTTTGCGTTACTACGGAAAGGATGTGGACCAACACGAGATAGCCAAATTGGCCGGGAGTAGCAGTTCGATGGGGACTTCCATTGATGAGTTACATGCTGCGCTCAAGAGCATCTCTTCCAAGCTCAGGCTGAGGACCAAGACAATTTTTGAACCTGACGAACGATTTGTCCGCAGCATGGTAAATGATTACAATAAGGCCGCCAAACGAATGAAAAAGGACCAGGTGGTTCTGGGGGCAGGTTGGGAAAATTCTCTGGATAAGGATGTCTTGAAGGAATCACGTTCCAAGGACAGATCGGCCTTGAATCGTTTTGAGCGGAATATCGAAACCTATGTGGACCAAGGAAAACCTTTGTTGTGGAGTGTTTATATCGGCTGGGCTCCCGAGCCCAAGATACTTCCCCAGACACGGGGTGGACATATGCGCCTGATCATTGGCTATAATAAAAAAGAGAGTGAGATAATTTTTACAGATACCTGGGGCGCGGGGCATGAGATGAAAAAGATGAAGCTGGAGGATGCCTGGACAATGACTCGAGGACTGGGTGTAATGGAACCATCACTGTAAACAAAAAGGCGTCTCTTGGTGGAGACGCCTTTTTGTTTTACGAAGGAAAGGAATGCTACACGTAGTCTTCGTATTCCGGCTCGAACATGCATGATTTCACATAGGCGCGCAAATCCTTGGGTTGGCGCATGCTCGTCAAGCCTCGCTTGAAGACAACTTCCGCCACGGCCACGCCGATTTCCAGCGACACACTGCGAATGTTGTTCAGGTGGGGATAAACCCGCCCGAGCTTCAAGTCTTCCTCGCTGACGATGCTCGCCAATGTGCGGGCTGCGATAAAGAACATCTCATCGGTCACTCGGGTGGCGTCACTGGCGACAACCCCAAGCCCGACGCCGGGGAAAATGTAAGCATTGTTGCCCTGGCCTGGGTGGAAAGTT
>JAITVQ010000235.1 GCA_031285745.1 Puniceicoccales bacterium
ATTGCGCAACGGAGAGATTGTGGCTGTTCCGACCGAGACGGTCTATGGCTTGGCTGCCGACGCGCTTAACGAAGCCGCGGTGCAGAAAATATTTGAGGCCAAGGGACGCCCATTGATTGATCCTTTGATTGTCCATGTGGGGAACATGGCTGGAGTAGCGCAGTTGGCAGAAGTCCCACCAGTATTGGAAAAACTCGCCACGCGGTTTTGGCCGGGGCCACTGACAGTGGTGTTGCAGAAGAAAGACCATGTCCCGTCACTGGTGACGGCAGGAATGCCGACTGTGGCAATTCGCATGCCGGCGCATCCGCTTATCAGGAAATTGCTATTGGCCTTTGGCGGAGTGCTGGCGGCGCCCAGTGCCAATCCGTTTGGCTATGTCAGCCCAACCACTGCCGGGCATGTACGGGATTCGCTGGGTGATCGGGTGCCCTGGATTATGGATGGTGGCTCCTGCGCGCATGGTCTGGAGTCAACGATCATCCATTTGGCTGACCCTGCCGGTCCGCGCTTGCTAAGGCCGGGCCCGATTAGCCGGGATGATTTGGAGCAGGTCTTGGGAGTGCATGTTTTGCCTGCGCCCTCACATTTGGACCAGCAGACGGCACAAATCGCGCCGGGAATGTTGGCCAGACATTACAGTCCGGCGACGCCTTTGATTTTGCATAAAGAAAGTGGTTCTTTGGAGAAATTGGCGAATGCCGACAAAGCCCAATCGCCAGCCCGGGTCTGGCTCCAACGTCCGGCAACGATTGTTTCCGGGGATTATTGGTTGAGCGAGGATGGTAGTTTGACAGAGATCGGACGAAATATGTTCTCGCTGCTCCGGCAGCTTGATTCGGCGGGTTTCCCGGAAATCCATATCGAATTGCCTGAGGATGCCGGTATTGGCGTGGCCATTAATGATCGTCTGCGACGGGCGGCGGCCAAGCGATGAATGGGATTCCTGACCATGGCAGACTTGGTTTTCCATGTCTTGCGCTTGACTCATTTTTTTGAAGAAACTCTCTGGTTGCATGTCACGTTCACACTGGGGCTCGCGGTTGGGGTTTATCCTGGCCGCCGCCGGTTCTGCCATCGGTTTGGGAGCTGTTTGGAAATTTCCCTATGTTACGGCCAATAACGGAGGCGGAGCTTTTCTTGTCATATATCTGGCGATCTGCCTGACCCTGGGGTTGGCGCTGATGGTGACAGAAATGGCGCTCGGCCGGGCTGCAAATGCTGATGCGGTCGGGATTTTCAAGAAATTGAAGGGCGGAAAATGGCCCATCGTGGGTTACGCGGCAGTATTGACGTGTTTTTTGATCTTATCCTTTTATTGTTCAGTGGGTGGCTGGACGGTGGCCTATATTGTGAAGTCGGTTCCCGGGGGAATTCTGACTTCGGATGCGGAGGTATTGAAAGCGAACTTTGACGGATTTCTCAACAGTCCCATCCTGCTGGTGGTCTATTTGGTGGTGTTTTCCGGGATCACACTCGGGGTCGTGATTGGCGGGGTGAAGGGCGGGATCGAAACCTTGTCAAAATACCTGATGCCTGCGCTGTTTGTGCTGATGGTGGTTTTGATTGTGCGCGGACTGACATTACCCGGAGCGGTGGAGGGTGTGCGGTATTTCCTGCAACCCGATTTTTCAAAGGTAACCATGAGAATGGTTGTGGATGCCCTGGGGCTGGCCTTCTTTTCTCTTTCGCTGGGGATGGGGATCATGCTGACCTATGGCTCGTATGTGGAGAAGGGGATCAACTTACTTCGGTCATCCCTGTGGGTGATTGCGTTGACGGTGGGGACTAGTTTCTTGGCGGGTTTGATGGTGTTGCCGGCGATGATCGCCTTCGGCCTCAGTCCTCAGCAGGGACCGGGGTTGACTTTTGTCACCATGCCAGCGGTTTTTGCCCAGTTGCCTGCGGGCGAAGTTTTCTCAGTCATGTTTTTTGTCTTGCTGCTGCTGGCGGCGCTTACCTCGTCGGTATCACTGCTGGAGGTGATTGTTTGTTTTTTAATCGACGAGTTTGGTTTGGGCCGCCGGACTGCTGCGGTCTGCACGACATTGGCATTTGTCGTACTCGGGGTCGCGGTATCGTGGTCCATGGGGCCGTTGCGGGGCTATACGGTATATGGGAAAAATCTTTTCGATATTCTGGATTTTCTGACATTGAATTTAATGATGCCGTTGGTGGAGATTGCCGTGGCGATTTTTGCCGGATGGGTAGTCAAGAAACGGCTTGAGGCCGAGTTGTTGCTCAATGGGACAAAACCTTTCTGGCTTTTCCCAATGATGGTATTTGTTCGTTTTATCGCCCCGGTATTAATCGCGCTGATTCTGGTGAATGGCTTGATTGAAGCACTGAAGCCTGCGGGGTAGGGCTGCAAATTCGAATTCTGCGACCTGCAAATGGAGAATTGCCAATGCTCTGTCTGGTGGACTTTATGCTGAGGGAATTATGACAGAGAACCCGTGCCAACAACCCCCTTGGTATCATAAGCATTGGAAGGTGACTGCCTTTTTGACACTGTGTGTTACATTGCTGGTTTTGATGGTGTTCTTTTCAAAATTCCAATCTGAATCAGTAATCATTCTTGGCACTCTCGGTGGAGATTATAGCGAGGCCAGAGCTATCAATAAATTTGGAATGGTCGTGGGGTGGTCGAGGACCAAGAGTGGCGACGAGCGTGCATTCCTGTGGACCAAGGAAAAAGGCATGGAAGACCTTGGCACTATTGGTGGAAAATGCAGCTATGCCCGTGCCATTAATGAATCTGGAATGGTGGTGGGGAATTCGAAGACCAAAAGTGGAAATATGCATGCGTTTCTCTGGACTAGGGAAAAGGGGATGGAAGATATTGGCACTCTTGGTGGAAAATATAGTTATGCCAAAGACATCAATGAATCTGGAATGGTAGTGGGGTATTCAGAAACCAAAGATGGAAACTCCCATGCGTTCCTGTGGACTAGGGAAAAAGGCATGGAAGACCTTGGCACTATTGGTGGTGATTCTAGTTATGCCTATGCCATTAATGAGTCCGGAATGGTGGTAGGGTCTTCGGAAACCAAAAACGGAAATGATCATGCATTTCTCTGGACTAATGAAAAAGGTATGAAAGCCCTTAATACCCTTGGCAGGGATTTTAGCTATGCCAATAGCATTAACGAATCCGGGCAGATCGTCGGACGTGTATCGAGCAAATCTCCTTGGTGGGTGAAAGTATGGTATTGGATTGATGAAAAACTCAGCCGACCCGGTAATAAGCCATTTCCTTCGATTAATAATACTGGTCCTGCAGATGCTGAAGCGGTCCTCTGGACAGTGCCGCCACCAGAGAAGAACAAGAAATGATCCAATTCTCATTCTCCTACTAGCCGGGAAATTCACAGGTTCTCTTTGGGTTTTCTCAAACTGCACGTGGATCTTTTTCAGACCCCATGTCGTCATGGGAGTGTTTCAATGCCATCAGCCGACTAACGGAGGCAGAATACGCTCAGTTCTCCGAGAAAATTGACGGCAAGGAGTAGCGGTTTTGGGAAAATTCGCCTGAACCTGCTCGAATCCCCTTATGCCAAAGAGTCATGAAATCTACCACTTTAAGCTACATTCTGTTATCTGAATTTTTGCTGTCAACGGACTGGTCAGGGTAGAATACCCAACGTCATTATTACGGTAGCGATCCCCATCAACAAAACCAAGATACTGAGGGTGCGCCGTTCCGATGGGGTAAGTTGAAAAAGCATTGGCGGCTTTTAGGCAAAACGAAGCTGCAGGAGTTGGCTTTTGATATATTCGGCGATTTGCAGCAAGAGTTGCACGGACGGCTTGTCCTTGTGCGGGGCCAGCGCTGTCTCGGCTTTGCCCAGTTCATTCTCGAAAACTTCCACGCATTCCGCGGGAATCCGGGCCGCCTTGAGCGATGCCGCCAGCTTGGAGAGCGGGATTTCGTTTTTACGCAAACTGTCGGCCAGTGCCTTGGCATCCGCCTCCTTGAGCGTCCGCAGGTAAAGCAAGGTAGGCAGGGTGAATTTGCCGCTGGCCAAGTCGGTGCCGAGTGTCTTGCCGATGTCTGCCTCATCACCAGCGAAGTCGGCAATGTCGTCGAAAATCTGGTAGGCGATACCGAGATGTCGGCCGAAAAGTGAACATGCTTCCGTGTAGGCCTTTTCGCCAAAGGCGAAGTGTGCGCCCAATTGGCAGGAAACCTCGAAGAGTTCCGCCGTCTTCATCTGGATGATGCGGAAATATTGCTCCATCGGCAGCATGGTATTGCCGCGGTCGAAGGTCTGGCAGATTTCACCGGAACACACCTGTCGGGTGGCGGTGGCGACGAGGCGGCAAACCTCCGTGGTGGGATAGTCGGAGGCCAGTTTGAGGGCCTGCGCGAAGAGCGCATCGCCGAGCAGTACTGCCGAATGCTGCCCGTATTTGGCGGTCACGGTCAGCGAATTATGGCGCAGACTGGCTTCGTCGAGGATATCGTCGTGAACCAGTGTGGCCAGATGAACCAACTCCACGATGGCCGCGGCGCGGATCGTATCGAGCGAGGGTTCCCGTCCGGTCCATCCCGCATAGAAAACCAGTCCGGGACGAAGCCGTTTTCCCCGGTGCTCGAATGTGTAGCGGACCAATTGCTGAACCGCCGGCTCAAATTCGTTGATTTGCTGGAATAAAAAATCATCCAGCGCCTTGATGTGCCCGCGGAGCGGGGAAAAGAAGGCCTCGCTGGCGTGGACACTCGATGACTTGGGACTGGTGGCTTGGTCCGGCATGAAGGCCCGCACGGTAGGCGGCAGGCGACGAAATGCAAGCCCAGCCTGAGTCTTATTCATCATCAAGTACTTTCAGGTCGCCGTCCTGGCTTTGCTTCGGAGGGTCGGAGGGATGCTCGTTGGAAGAATCCTCTGCAGCGTCCGCATCGCGGTTGGTGGACAGTTCCCGGTATTCCCGTTCATATTCCTCGGCCTCCGCGTCGCGTTTGCGCTGTTTGGACCGGACCAGCACGCCCCCCACGCTGACGGCCAGCACATAGAGCAGGAACAGGATCCCGGTCAGGACGCTCAACGATACGGGATCACCCAGCGGTGTGATGACCAGGCTGCCGATCAAGATGCCGATCAGCACATGCCGCCATGCCTTGATCAGGGTGCGGGTCTGGACGATTTCCAGATATTGCAGAATGATGACAATGAGGGGAAATTGGAAGGCAATCGCGACAATGAGGACCATCATCACCACGAAACTATAGTAGTCGGACGCCATCCAGGTCATGCGCAGGTCGAACATCTGGATGAAGTGATACATCACTTTGATGGAGATGGGCGTGAGCCAGAAGAAGCTGAACATGGCTCCCGCGATGAACAGCATCATGGCTGCGACGCAGAAAGGGACGATGCACTTCTTTTCACGCTCGGTCAGGGCCGGGGCGATGAATTTGCTGGCGAAAAACAGGATGAACGGCCCCGACAATGCCAGGCCACCGACCATGCCGATGTTCATGAGAATGCTGAACACATCCATGAACTTCAGGGCGGTCACGGCTTCGTGTATCGTGGTAACGGTATTGGCAGAAGTGACGGCTTCCGCAGGGGTTTCTCCGTAAAGGATCAGGCTGGCAATGTGGGTAACGGCGTACAGGGGGTCTCCTCCGGCCTGGCTGGCCTGGGTGGCTGCGCTGTCGGTCAGGATTTCCGTTTCCCCCAAATGGGACTGGGCCTGGAGCAACGGACGCCGCATGAAGGCAAAAATTTCCTTGGAGAAATAAAACGCCGCTATCATCGCGATCACAAAGGATGCGATACACTGGATAAGCATCCGGCGCAGCTCCTCCAGGTGCTCGAAGAAGCCCATCTCCTGTTTTTCTTCCTCGTGACCGCGCGAACGAAATAATTTGCCGAGTCCGGCTATGACAACACGAAGCATGGGTGGGAACTATGAGAATTGATCATTGAAAGGCTTTTTCCAGAAACCGGAAAAAACGGGGGCTGTTCCAGTCAATTTATTTTTATCAGCCGCTCAATGGCTTCCGCCACCGGTAGCATACCCTCCGCCACATCGTTTTCCAGTTCGGGCAGGATGTCCTGCACTCCCTTTGCTTCAAAGAACCGGTTGAGCACGGCTTCTTTCAGCAAGGTGCGGAACCACTGCATGTTTTGCTCCCGGCGGCGGGCCTCAAAAGTGCCGTCGCCTTTCAACTGGGTACAGAATCCGATGATCATCTCCCAGATTTCGGTGAGCCCGGTGCCCGAGAGTGAGGAGCAGGTCAGGGCTTTCGGCTTCCAGTTGGGGGTAAAGGGCTGGAGGTAATGCAGGATGCGGTTGTATTCGCCACAAGCTACCTGAGCCCGTCCCAGATTGTCGCCGTCGGCCTTGGTTACCACGATGGCATCCGCCATCTCGATAACCCCTTTCTTGATGCCCTGCAGTTCATCACCTGCGCCCGAGATTTGCAGCAAAAGGAAAAAATCTGCCATGGTCCGCACGGCGATTTCGCTCTGCCCGACACCAACCGTCTCAATGAGCATGACATCAAACCCGGCTGCCTCGCAAAGCAACATGGCTTCACGGGTCTTGGCGGCAACTCCACCCAGTGCGCCACCGGCGGGGGAGGGGCGGATAAAGGCATTGGGATGGCGGGAGAGTTCCTCCATGCGGGTCTTGTCTCCCAGTACGCTTCCTCCGCTTATGGCGCTGGTAGGGTCCACTGCGAGCACGGCCACCTTGTATCCCTTGTCGCAAAGCTGCTTGCCGAAATACTCGATGAAAGTGCTTTTCCCGGCACCCGGTACCCCGGTGATGCCTACCCGGATGGATTTCCCTGCTGCCGGGAGACAACGACGCAAGACAATCGCCGCATCAGCCCGATGGGCGGCGGCCCGGCTCTCGATCAACGTAATGGCCCGGGCCAGTGCGGTCCGGCTGCCGGACAGAATGCCATCGACGGCCTCGTCCGCCGAAATAACGCCCTTGCGCCGGATATGGGGCACCCGGACAACCTCCGTAGGCATGACAATTCCGGGAACTTCGCGCAGGGCGCATTCATGCTCGGGGCCATGATTGTCGGGCGTATGTTTGAGATCAGGAAACATGGATAAACGTAATGAAAGAGAAAAAGGGCACCGGGGCAAGGGAGTTTGCAGAAGAGGCATCGGGGTGGGCCAGTGAACAAAGATGTAAGGAGATTTTTTCCCAATGGCTTGATATCTTATGACCTCATGCCGTTGCGCTTTTCCGTTCGACGTCTATTATCTTCAGGTTTACTTCACCCGCCCAATCACTGAGTCATGACGACAACACCGGCCTCTATCGCCCAGCCTGGGCGGAATGCGCCCATCGGGATTTTTGATTCCGGGGTAGGCGGGTTGTCCATCTGGAGGGAGGTGTCCTCATTGCTCCCCTCGGAGTCCATTATCTACTTTGCCGATAGTGCAAACTGTCCCTACGGGCAGCGCGAACAAACGGAGGTACAGGCGTTTTCCGAGCGCATTGTCCGATTCCTGCTGGAGAAAAAATGCAAATTGATCGTGGTCGCTTGCAATACCGCCACGGCAATGGCGATTGACCATTTGCGGCGAAATTATCCGGTTTCTTTTGTCGGCATCGAGCCGGGGGTTAAGCCGGCGGCGCTCGAATCCCGAACCGGGGTCATCGGCATACTGGCCACGGCGGGCACTCTCAAGGGGCGTATTTTCAATGAAACCAAGGCCCGATTTGCGTCACATGTGAAGATACAAATGACGGAGGGCACGGGGTTGGTGGAAATCGTCGAACAGGGCAAAATTGGCACTCCGGAAGCCGAGATACTCTTGCGCCGCTACATTGAGCCGATGCTGGCGGCCAACATCGACAAACTTGTTCTGGGATGCACCCATTACTCTTTTCTGGCAGATGACATCCGCAAAATAACGCAGGGCAGGGTGGCCTTGGTAGAGCCGAATCTCGCGGTTGCCCAAAGGACAAAATCCCTGCTCAACGAGCGAGAGTTATTGCGTGACGGGACGCCCGAATCGCAACGATATGAATTTTACTCTTCGGGGCCGATAGATTCACTGTCGGAAATGGTCAGACGAATTGGCGCAATTGGCACCGTGGAGATGCTTCAAGTCTAACCGCTTTGGGGGAAAAATAGGAATACATTTAAAGGAGGATTGGGAGTGTGGTTTAACTGTTGATTCACTTCTGATGTTTCATGAATTATTGTGCAACTTGTGTAATATTAAGATAATATATTTATATGTGCCATTAGGAGTGAGATTTTGTGAAAACGTGAAGGAACCATGACTTTTAGCTCATGTTTCAAGCATTATGACCCTAACAAAACGCTTTCTCCCTCTGTTTTTGGGAGTTGTGTCAACTGCACTGGCCGTGCCTGCAACATATGCCGAGGACGGCTGGCAAAATCTTTTTAACGGGAAGGATACCTCTGGCTGGGTGCAGCGCGGGGGCAGAGCAAAGTATACCGTGGAAAACGGCGAAATCGTCGGCACGGCCGTTGCCGGAACACCCAATAGCTTTCTTTGCACTGAGAAGAATTACGAGAATTTCATTCTCGAACTCGAATTCAAGTGTGACTCTGACCTTAATTCCGGAGTCCAGGTGCGCAGTGAGGCCAATGCGAAAAATCAACCTTTTGGCTACCAGATCGAAATCGATGTGAGTGCCAAAAATTCCCGCTGGTGGACGGCGGGTGTCTACGACGAAGGCCGTCGGAGCTGGTTGTTTCCCGGTGCGCGAGGTGGCGATGCGGCGGCCTTTACCACGCAGGGTGGAGAAGTGACCAAGCAGGGGGAATGGAACAAGCTCCGCGTGGAAGCCTCGGGCGACATTATTCGTACTTACCTCAATGATACTCCCCGTGCCGCAATCCGCGACGATCTGACCCTGACGGGTTTCATTGGTTTGCAGGTGCACAATGTCTCCAAGAAGTTTGAAGGAACCCAGATTCGGTTCCGTAACATTCGCATCAAGGAAGGTGTGGTTCCCGGCATAGCCAATGGGGCCGTGCCTCTGGCTGAGTTGAACTATGTTTCCCAAAAGGAAGCTGCCGACGGATGGAAGTTGCTGTGGAGCGGGAATAGCACCCAGGGGTGGCGTAGTGCCAAAGGGCCGAAGTTCCCGGCCAAGGGCTGGAGTATTAAGAACGGAGTTCTCTCTGTTGCAGAAACCGGGGGCGGCGAAGCCAATGCGGCTGGAGACATTATTACGGCCAAGACCTATTCTGATTTTGAAATGGTTTGTGATTTCAAAATGACCCGGGGCGCCAACAGCGGTATCAAATATTTCGTACAACCTGACCTGAACAAAAGTCCGACGGGTTCTGCGATCGGGCTGGAATATCAGATCCTGGATGATGCCGTGCATCTTGATGCCAAGCGAGGCAAAGATGGCAACCGCACCCTCGCGTCTCTTTACGATTTGCTTCCTGCTTCAAAGGATAAGAAACCAAATCCGATTGGCGAATGGAATACCGCCCGCATTGTTTCCAAGGGCAACCATGTCGAGCACTGGCTCAATGGACAGAAAGTGCTGGAATATGACCGGAAGACCGACAATTTCCGCGCCATCGTCCAAGGCAGCAAATACAAAGTGTGGGATGGATTTGGTGAATGGACGGCAGGAAACATTCTCCTGCAGGACCATGGCAACGAGGTTTCTTTCCGGAATGTAAAAATTCGCGAGCTGAAGTAAGCTGAATCATGGCCAACGATGACAACGCCAAGCGTGCGGACAACGACCCCCTGAAGAACGCGCAGTCCAGCAACCGCGATGCGGTTTTCACCTGGGCGCCCGATCCATGGGAAGAAGTGGTAAAACTGGAATACGGCGGAGACCGGAGTTTTGCCACGACAGTACAAAACATGGTGTTCGCTGCCGAGCCGAAGGAATTTCCCAATATTGAGAAAAAACTTCTTAAGGCGTTGGGAAATAAGAATTGTACCTTGGCTGCTCAGGATTGTTTGTGCCGTTTGATTGGGGTTGTCGGCTCGGAGGCTTGTCTTGGTGTTGTCGAACCATTGCTGGTGGAAGAAAAGACTTCCCATCTGGCCCGCCTTGCGCTGGAACCGATTCCAGGTGCGAAAGTGGATGATGTACTGCGGGTAGCGTTGCCCAAGTTGAAAGGCGTGATAAAGGCCGGCTTGATCGGAACCATAGCAGTTCGCCAGAGTGACAAGTCGGTGGCTGCCGAGTTGGAGAAGATCAAGAATGATGCCTCCGAGCCAGAAATGGTTCGCGAGGCTGCCACCAACGCCCTAAATCGCATCCGTTCCTGACATGGGCAAAATGCATCGCCGCGATTTTCTTCGCCTGGGCGGGGCCGCGACTGCCGCTGCTGTTTTCCCAAGCATCATCCCGTCGAGCGTGCTTGGTGCAGAGGCACCGTCGAAACGGATCAACATCGGGGTCGTGGGAACCGGAGGGATGGGGCGGTCGCTGTTGAATGGCGCATTGAAGGTGAACGGCACCTTGCTGCGTGCCGTGTGCGACGTGGACCGTTATCATCGCGAGCAAGCCGCCGGAATGATCAACAAGCAGTATGGCAACAAGGACTGTCTGCTTTTCAATGACTTTCGCGAGCTGACCCGCCGGGACGACATAGATGCTGTCATTGTTGCCACGCCGGATCATTGGCATGCGCTCCCGGCCATTGATGCTGTGCGGCATGGCAAGGATATCTATGTCGAAAAACCGCTGACCTTGACCATTGAGGAAGGCCGGGTGCTGGTGGCTGAAATGAGAAAGCACAAACGCATTGGGCAAACGGGCACCCAGCAACGTTCCAGCGCCGGTTTTCACAAGGCCGCAGAACTGATTCGCAATGGACACCTGGGGAAAATCTCTCGGGCGGAGGTGAAGATTCCCGCCAATAACAAGCATTGTCCTGCGGAGTGGACGGAAGATCCGGTTCCGGAAGGACTGGACTACGACATGTGGCTGGGGCCTGCGCCGTGGGCGCCCTTTACCCGGCAACGCACACACTACCAATTTAGATTTCAGCTGGATTATGCCGGTGGGCAAACGACGAACTGGGGCGCGCATTATATCGACATCGCCCAGTGGGCGCTGGGGCACGATGAAGGTGGCCCGGTGAGTTATGAGGGCTATGGCGAATTCCCGAGCACGGGTTTATTTACTGCGCCTACCTCCATCAATGTTGTCGCAACCTATGCCGATGGAACTATTTTGACGGTGAGAAATCGTGAGGGAGTATTGGATGGGACGGTTCGTTTTCATGGCGAACGTGGATGGATTGATGTTTCCCGCAGTCGTTTGTTGGCATCAGATCCCAAAATCCTGGATGAAAAGATCGCAGAGACGGGTGTCCATCTCTACAAAAGCCGCAGCCACATGGGCGACTTCATCGAATGTGTCCGCACCCGGAAAAATCCAATTTCGGACATAGCTATCGGGCACCGCACCACGACAATTTGCAATATTGGCAATATCGCCATGCAATTGCGTCGTCCTTTGCAATGGGACCCCTCCAAGGAAGAATTTGTCAATGATGCTGTGGCGAACCGGATGCGATCACGGGCCATGCGCGCCCCATGGTCGTTGGCTTGATATAGGGCCTTCTGCCGGATCAAACCAATCGCCATTGTCACTGGATAATGGTCGGCAATGGATTTGTAATAGAACGCAGGGAAAGCGAAAAATAACGAAATAATCATTTTTGGCTTGCCGATCCATCTGTACTACTTCAGATAGTACAGAATGCTTCCATTTGAGGTCCAGTTGAAACCAGGGCTTCCCATCTCGGAACAGATTTGTTTCGCAGTGAGGCGGGCTGTGGTTTCAGGCCGGATGAAGCCGGGCGACAAGTTTCCCTCGGTCCGCCAAATCAGCCAGGAGTTGAGCATTAATCCGAATACTGCGCACAAGGTGATGTCCGCATTGATTGGCGAAGGCTTGCTGGTTGCTACCCCGGCTGTCGGGGCCTTTGTGGCCGAACCTGCCTCCGG
>JAITVQ010000278.1:0-7500 GCA_031285745.1 Puniceicoccales bacterium
GGCAGCCTCCTTGGTTGCCATTTCCTGATAATCGGAATAAACTCGCGCCGGATCAAGATGCAGGTCGGAGCCGGAAGCATGAGACTTCTCCGGGTCAGCGGAAAAACATCCGGCCACAAGTTCAATTTTTCCATCAAGAGCGGCTGCCATACGGTGGACTGCACCAATAAAAGCCCCTCGCCCACCACCGATCATTCCATAGCGCAATTTTCTATTCAACTTCATGGGAAAACAAGTCTGTTGAGGTTAACCATGCAGCACCCAGGCTGCGATAAGGCATAAAACAAGGACATGCGAAATTCGACTTGGTGCCCGGCATGTCCAAAGGATCATTAGGTTCTCTTGAAGGAAGTCATGCCTCTGCCATGTTACCCTAAATAGGTGACATCTTGAGATAAGGCATGGGGAAGATGGAACCATTGCGAAAAAAGCAAAGCATCCGGAACTCACCGCTAATTGATGACAAAACACAGACCATTTCAATAAAAAACATGCTTACTTACAACATGTTGCAAAATATCAAATCTTTTTCCATACAATAAGCAAATTGAAAAGTCGCTGAAACAGAAGTGCTCTTACAATCAAGGTTGTCATTTTTTAATACAACAACCCGTGTTTAAAAAATTTTCGTTTAACGCCGTCAAAACACAGTTCTGAAAATTCACTCAAAAAATCATAACCAAAAGAAAAAATAGCCGGTAATTTTTCAGAAAATCAATTAGGGCAGGCCTTCAAAACATGTTGGAATCGGAGAGGTACCCATGCACTCGGCACTGGCCTGCTGATCTTCGCTTTCGCCAGTGCCCTTTGTGTTTGGCAATCTACCTGTTTCGCCACCCACAAAGCAGTTATTCACAGCTGCAGAGTTCCTAGAGTGTTTGACAATTTCGCCAATGCAATCGGCAGAGTAGCTGGAGTGTTTCTTTCTTTAGGAGAGAGAGGCCACAGGCATTTCTCTCACTACGACAAGCTCCCTTCACTTAATATAAAGCGGATTTTTTATGGGGTTACCATCTGGGATTGCCTCAGGCAGGCATTTTGAAGGCACATCCTCGCAGACAATAAACTTGCTCGCTGATGTTTAAATCGATGGCCACCTACCTATCGTTCCAAGGATACTGTCAAAAACAATGTACCCAAACAAGCCTGAGTGTATCGATATAAACAAGTTTGCGACATACTTATTGTCTAAAACAAGATCAATCACTCCATAAACAGCTGAATAACAGTAGTTTTTATTGACAAGTGGCTACATATTTCTGACAGTGACATTTGTCAAAAAGGCTCTTGTCATGACTACCACTGAATTCAATCCGCATGTCTCTGTTGATTGTGTGTTATTTGGTTTCGATGGAGAACACTTGAACGTGCTGTTGGTTGAAAAAACCGGACTTTCGCCCAAGGATACAGTCCGGGCCACCATGAAGCTTCCCGGGCGGCTCGTCTATTGTAATGAATATTTGGATGCAGCGGCTTCCGATGTATTGGAAAGCATGACCGGGATCAAGAAATCAAATCTCCAGCAATTCAAGTCTTTTGGTAATCCCACTCGAACCAGCAACCGCGAGGACCTTCAATGGCTAAAAAACCAAGTTTCCATGGAAATTCAACGTGTGGTCACCGTGGCCTATATGTCGACCATCAGGATTTCCACCAGTCTGCGGACTTTTTCCACGGAGTTCAATGCGCGTTGGTGTCCAGTGAACACTGTTCCTAATTTAATTTTTGACCACAATGAAATCTTGGCGGAAGCGCTGCTTCATCTCCGCCAAAGCGCTCAATTATCCCCGGTTTTTTTATTCAAATTGTTGCCGGCAAAATTCACGGCACTGGAGCTGAGAAAATTATACGAGACAGTCATCGGAAAACCCATTGATGTCCGGAATTTTCACAAAAAAATCATGGCGATGCCCTACGTCAGACCGCTGCAAGAACGACAACAGAATGTCGCCCACCGGGCCGCCCGATACTACCGTTTCGATAAGCAAGCCTACAACAAGCTATATAAATAGCTCGCTCAAAAATGTATTTACTTGGATACGACATTGGCAGCTCCTTCATCAAGGCATCCCTGCTTGATGCGTATACAGGGAAGTGTGTCGCCACCGAATCCCGGCCACAAAGGGAAATGCCGATTGCCGCACCACAAGCTGGCTGGGCGGAACAAAACCCTCTGGTCTGGTGGGAGAATATCCAGCAAGCCACCCAGGCGATTATTAGGAAAACGGGAATCCAAGGCAACGAGGTCAAGGGTGTTGGCATTTCCTATCAAATGCATGGCTTGATTGTCGTTGATCCCGATAAGCGTGTCCTCCGGCCAGCCATTATCTGGTGCGACAGCAGGGCGGTATCCATCGGACAAACTGCATTCAGGACATTGGGGAAGGATTTTTGTCTCGGACACCTTTTGAATTCCCCTGGCAACTTTACTGCGGCGAAACTGGCTTGGATTCGGAAAAATGAGCCGGAGATTTTTGAGAAAATTCATAAGATTATGCTGCCTGGGGATTATCTAGCGATGGAACTCACGGGTGAAATCCACACAACGCAGTCCGGGCTTTCCGAAGGAGTCTTTTGGGACTTCAAAGAAGAATGCATCTCCAAAGAATTACTCCAGGAATTGAAAATCCCCGCAGGGATGTTGGCGGCAGAAGTGCCTACATTTGGATTACAGGGATATGTTACCCGCGCCGCGGCGGATTTATTAGGATTGGCTCCCGGAATCCCTGTTACCTACCGGGCAGGAGACCAGCCCAACAATGCGCTATCCCTCAATGTGCTGAACCCCGGAGAGATTGCCTCAACCGCTGGAACCTCGGGTGTCGTTTATGGAATAAGCGACAAGGTCGCCTTCGACCCACAATCAAGAATCAACGCATTCCTGCACGTTAATCACACGCCGGAAACTCCAAGACTAGGAATATTGCTCTGTATCAACGGAACAGGAAGTCTCATATCCTGGCTGAAACGAACCTTGGAAATTTCATATGCAGACATGGATAGATTGGCTGCCGGGGTTTCCATCGGGGCGGAAGGCGTTTTTGTCATCCCTTTTGGCAATGGAGTAGAACGCATTCTCACCAATCATGAGAGATCAGCCTCGTTTCAGGGAATCAATTTTAACAGTCATGACCAACGTCACCTGCTGAGGGCTGCCCAAGAAGGCGTAGCCTTCGCTTTCAAATACGGCATGGATATTATGCGTAGCATGGGGATGGATATTCACGTGATTCGCGCCGGCCATGCCAATATGTTTTTGAGTTCGGTTTTTCAGGAGTCCCTGGCAGGAGTCGCAGAAACCAGTATTGAAATCTACGACACCGACGGCTCGTTGGGAGCAGCCCGGGGCGCAGGGCTGGGAGCAGGGATATACACATCTCCCGCAGAAGCCTTCGCATCATTGAACAAGATCAAAACCATCGACCCCGTTTCCAAAAACAAACCACTTTTCGAAGAAGCATATGGTCGCTGGCTCAACTTCCTAAACCAAAACCAATAATTTCATGAACATCGTCACAGGAACCAAAGAATATTTCCCTGGCATCGGAAAAATCGTCCATGCAGGACCACAATCACGTGACCCTCTCGCATACAAGTATTATGACGAAAACCGAATTGCCATGGGAAAACCACTCCGGGATCATCTACGTTTTTCCATGGCATACTGGCACACCTTGTGTGCCGGTGGGAATGATCCCTTTGGGAATGCAACCCGACGTCTTGACTGGAACGAAGGCAATTCCCCTCTGGATCGGGCCAAAAATAAAATGGATGCTGCCTTCGAGTTTATGACAAAATTGGGGATGCCTTTTTATTGTTTTCACGATGTCGATCTCGTGGAAGAAGGAGAGTCCTTGGGAGAATTTGAAAAACGCCTGCATTCTATGGTCGATTATGCAAAGGAGAAACAGACATCATCGGGAGTCAGATTATTGTGGGGCACCGCCAATGTATTCACCCACCCTCGCTATATGAATGGAGCGGCAACCAACCCGGACTTCCCCGTGACAGCCTGTGCTGGTTTCCAAATCAAAAACGCGATAGATGCAACTATCGAACTGGGAGGAGAAAACTATGTATTCTGGGGTGGGCGCGAGGGGTACATGAGTTTGCTCAACACCAATATGCAGCGGGAAAAAGACCATTTGGCAATGATGCTGACCATGGCGCGCGATTATGGACGAAAGAATGGTTTTCGGGGGACGTTTCTGATTGAGCCCAAGCCCATGGAGCCAACCAAGCACCAGTATGATTACGATGCAGAAACTGTCATTGGTTTTCTACGACACTATGGATTAGCCGAAGACTTTAAATTGAATATCGAAGTCAATCATGCGACACTGGCAGGTCACACCTTTGAGCATGAACTGCAAGTAGCCGTGGATGCTGGCATGATGGGGAGTATCGATGCAAATCGCGGAGATTATCAAAATGGCTGGGATACCGATCAATTCCCGGTCAATGTCCAGGAACTCGTCAACGCATGGTTGGTATTATTGGAAGGACCTGGTTTTACGACAGGAGGCACGAATTTCGACGCCAAGGTAAGGCGCAACTCCACGGACCCTGAGGATTTATTCATCGCCCATATTTGCGGAATGGATGCTTTTGCACGGGCTTTATTGGTAGCAGCAGATATCCTGGAAAATTCGGATTACCGAAAATTACGACAAACTCGCTACGCTTCCTATGACTCTGGCCAAGGAAAAGCTTTTGAGGAAGGAAAACTCACCTTGAAAGATTTGCATAATATCGCGGGCAAGCAGAGCGGACTTAACCTCAAGAGTGGCAAACAAGAACTACTTGAGTCTATAATAAACAATCATTTGTAGCAACTTCTACTAACTATTTTTAGTCATTAAGCCCTGTTCCCTTGAAGATTGAGATAAGGGAACCGTGGGTGACGGAGTTTGTCTAATTCATTGTTAACGACCCGCAACTTCGAGTTATGGTGAAATCTCACGATATCACCTGCTTGCTTTATTTTCATTCTCCACCGCCATGCTGCTTCGCTACCTAAAACCAGTCGGAAATATAACCCTTTTCGCTGGAATTGCCTCTCTTGGTCTTGCCAGTTCTCCAATCCAGGCAATGGAGGACTTTTCTCAGCTCAAGTCACATTGGAACTTTGATGAGGCCCGCGACTGGCATAACATGCCTTTCCCTTTCGCGCAGTCGGTTTCGCGTGCATTGGATTCGGTAGGCAATAACGATTTAATACTCGGCCCCCAGCTTGATCCGGTAACGGCATGGGTATCGGGCCGCCAATATTCCGGAATAAAGTTGGCTGGGCCGAACGACTTGTTGGAATTTTCCCGCCCTGTTCCAGAACTACAGAAAACAGCCAGCTTGTCATATTGGATCAAGGCAGACAGAGGACAAGAAACTGAGGAAGATTCGGCCATAAAAAATAGCATGGGAATGACCTGGGGGAAACTGTCATCCACTGGAAATTGGGTTGTTACGCAAGGAAGCGACATCGTCGCATCCACCACCAAGCCAGTAAATGACGGACTCTGGCATCATATCGTCATCACTCGCAACGATGCCAACGGTGCCGTGCAAATTTTTCTGGATGGCGAACTCAATGCCCAAGGGAAGGGCAGGACTGGAGAAGTTAATGAAAAATATGCCGGACTGGGAACTGGCACGTGTAAGGGGGCATTGGATCAAGTTCACCTATTCGCCAATATCATTAATGTCGATACCGTAAAAGCACTGTATTCCAATCACGCGCCAAAGGCTTATGAAACTACCACACTGATTACCCGAGGGAGACCTTCGGTCACGGCCAGCATTTTACATGGCTATACTTTCGACCCTGACCAAGATACCATTTCTGTCAGCCGATTCGGGCAGGGGGAAAATGGTACGGTAAAATATAATGGTGATGGGACTTTCACTTATACAGCAAAAGCTGGATTCAGTGGTACAGATCGTTTTCCTGTCACCATAACCGATGGCAAGGGCGGTTTTTGCACTACGTACATGGTGGTGAAAGACGAGACGACCATGCCACGCATGCCTGTCATCAAGTACACAGATTTCCAAGAACTTGAACCTATCGGTGAAAAAAACGGCCAACGTATCCCACAAGTTTTCGACTGGGATGGTAATGGGCGACCAGACCTGCTAGTTTGCGACAACCAGCGGATATGGCTTTATAGGAATACCCAGGTTGCGGGAAAAACGTTTTTCGACAAACCTGTAGAAATTAAGGATTCATCAGGAAATCCAATCAGTGCATCTTCCATCGCCCTTCTTGCCGGCACCAAAAACGAACGACCTTCTTTGATCACCCGCACTCGTGACGGCACCCTGCAGGTTTATCAAAGCAAACCTCGCAAAGATGGGACCGATTTCGTTTCTGTTGGAAAAATTTTAAATCAAAATGATGGGGATTTTACGTGCGCCGCCACCGCATTCGCCTTTGGAGATTATGATAACGATGGATTACCCGATCTATTGATCGGAAGCGGCTCCGGTGGCATTTACTTCCACAAGAATGTCGGCACACTCGGCAAACCTCGCTTCCAAGCAGAACCTCAACGCATTGTCGATGGTTCCTACAATCTCTTCCCTTACTTTGCCGATCTTAATGGAGACGGAAAAATCGACCTATTGCATGGCATCAACTGGGGATCCATCCATTACTGGATAAATGCTGGTAAGAAGAGTATCCAAGATGAAGCAGCCACCTGTGAATTGCTTTTGACTGATGCCCAGGGACGCGAACCCCGCGTTGGTGACAACTCTCTACTGCGTCATATGGACGGAACTTTTGGCGCATTCGGAGACTTCAATGGTGATGGCATTCTCGATGTCGCATTAGGCAGCCATGCTAGAGGAATTCTGGGAGTCGCTTATGGAGTCGATGTAAATTCCCCTAAAAAGAACCTCCAATTGATCGAGGAAATCTACCGAGCTCATCCAAATAACCTCGGACAAGCACTGGAAGCCAACGACCAAGAATTGCTCAAAAAGTACCGCATACTCAGTCGGGAATGGATTGCTTGGGCAGTGTCTCAACCAACCGTTGAAGGACGCAAGCAGGCTTACGAGGATTTAAAAGCACATGTTCGTAAATTTCCATTCCTCCAACGCAAACCTCTCGATGCCTGGGTAAAACGGGATAAGAATAAAATCGTTGATATCGGCCCCATGCACCATGTTCCAGGAATCTTCGTAATGAATTGGGTAACACTGCAAAACCTGCTTCCTGACAGCGCCCAGCATCGACAAGATGTCGCGAATACGCTTGGACTGCGCGGACTGGATAGAGAACAGTACCTTCGCTCAGGCCTCGCTGTTGCCGATAACAACAAATGCTCCGATGGCCAGATTCTCGCGATTACGGATTTTATGACTTATCATCCTCGTGTTCTTTTTCCGGATGACCATATCTCCATTGATCAGAACATGGGAGATGGACGCGAGGCTATGGCTTACGTTTTCGAATCCAATAAAAACACCTTTGGCACCGAGGTTGGAAACGCCGCT
>JAITVQ010000296.1 GCA_031285745.1 Puniceicoccales bacterium
CGGATGAATCGCGCCAGCCAGGACGAGGGGGCATCCACTTGCTCCAGAAATTCCAAGAACCCATTTTTAACCAGGACAGTAAATATTTCCTTCGCCCTGACCATGTTTTTGAACAGGGCGATGGCTTTGGCCGGAGTGGAACGGGATGACGGAAGCGGATACAAGTGGAGGGACGCTTTGAGGAATTAGAAAGGCACTCTGCTCAAAATCGGAAAATTATCCAGACATGCCTGAAAGAATATAAAATTCTTTCAGGCCATGCTTCATGGATACCGGAGACGGCTTTTTAATGGATATCGCTTTCGGTGCTGGGCTGGTTGGCCGACGCGAATTGGGCGCGCAGGATGGCCTGCTCCAGCACGGCGATGCGGGCTTCGAGGGCATTCAGTTCCGATTTGCGGGCAAAAGGTGCCTTCTGCACGACGTCGGAAATCTTTTGGGCGACCTCATCCTTGGCTTTTTCCCAGCGGCTTTCACCTGTGTTGATAAGGCGATCAGCAAACCCGCGGGCTTCCTCCGGCGTGATCTTGCCTTTTTCGATCCAGTCGTGGAGAGCGCCTTCGACGGTTTCCTTGGTGACAACGGCGGCTCCGAGGCCGGCGAGGAGTGTTTTTTTGACAGTGTCGATCATGGTTGGGAGGTTTTTTTTCTAGGTTGGTAAGAGGAGGCGTCCTTAGTCGATGATAAAGAGCGTTCCTCCTATTCTGTTCACTGAGACAAGATTGCCAGCGTTTTGGCTCGCGGCGAGCGTATTATTTACGGCAAGCGTGGAGCCATCGGACTTGGTTTTTATTTCGCGTCCGACCAGCAGGTCGCGGAAGCTGCTATAGAATGTGAGCAGTTCCTCCTTGGTGCTGACGGTAAATTCGACGGTCTTGGCGTGGGTGGTGACCGGGTAGGTTTTGACTACAAGGCCGGCGGCGGCTTTCCCCGCAGCATCCTGAAAGCGTTTATCCGCGTCGGCAATCTGGGCCGGTGCCGTTGGCATGGCAGGCATGAGGGTGCCGGAACCGGCGGGGAGGGCGGTAGTGGCTCCGGCTACCGCTGCATTGGCCCGGGCGGTGGCATCATCCAGCGAGGGTGGACGGGCTGAGTAGATGCGCAGGAGTTGGTTGGATTCGGCCATGTCGACGACAACTTCGCTGACGATGAGCGGGCCCGTGGTATATTCCTGAAAGGAGACCGATATTACATGATCCACACGTCCATAGAATTCCTGCGGGGTGCCGTTGATCTGGATACCGAAGAAACCTTTGTTGGGGATGGCGGTGGTTTTGACGGCTCCTGCCGTGGCCACGGAGGTGGTCATCAGGAACATTGCGGCCAGTAGGGGGAGGGCTCGTGATGGACGAAAAAGGGGATTCATGAAATTGATTTTGACCCAATACTATATTCAGGCCAAGAGTTAAATCCAATGTTGCGATGCAAAAACCTCACCGTGCGAGTGGCGGGTGGCGGTCCGGAGATACTTTCGGATGCGACTGCCGAGTTTCGTCCCCGTGCGCTCAATGCCGTGATAGGCCCTTCGGGATGCGGAAAAACCACGTTGGTGAAGGCGATGATGGGGATTATCCCGGCGACAGGGGAGTCTTTTTTGCAGGATCAGCGGATCGGTGATGCAGAGGATTTGGCCGGGCGGGTGGGTTTTGCACCGCAGTTTACGACAGCCCATCCCCAGTTGACGGTGGAGGAAACCTTTGGGGCTGCCTTGGATTTGGCGGTGCGGGGGGCCGCCGAGAAGAAACGCAGGTTGGAAGCCGTACTGGATATTACGGGGCTGACGGCTCACCGTGATAAAAAGGTGGGGGCACTTTCAGGGGGACAATTGCGCCGCTTGGGGTTGGGGGTTGAGCTGACATTGGACCCGTCCTGCATGGTGTGCGATGAGGTAACCTCGGGGCTGGATCCCAACTCGGAAACCCAGATTTTGCAGCTTTTGCAACGATTGGTGCGGGAGCGGGGAAAGACTTTCGTTTGTATTATTCATAATTTGGCGAAACTGGATTGTTTCGACTGGATAACCGTGGTGCACCAGGGGGCGGTGATTTTTCAGGGGACATTATCCCAGTTGCTGGAGTATTTCGGCATTCCCGATGCACTCCATCTTTACGACCAGATGAATGCCCACGATCTGGCCTACTGGCGGGAGCGTTGGGCGGAGTTTCTGGCCAATAATCCAGCGCATTACAACTGGTACGGCACAACTGCCCCGGCATCATCCGTACCTTTGCCCCTGCCGAAGTTGCCGGGCATGGTGAGCCAGCTTTGTACTTTGTTACGGCGGAGATTTCTCCTGTTCTTCCGTGATACCGGATACTTCGGCCTCACGATGGCGATAACCTTTGGTTTTCCTGTGATTGTGGTGATTTTCGCCATCAAGGGGTTGCCACAGGTGCCGGAGGTGCCGTTGGACCGGGTGCTGGCGTCAGTGGATACTTTCAAGCAGGCGGTGGCGGTGCAAATGGAGCGGGCGCATATTGCTTCGTTGCTGAGTGGATTGGTGATGTTCCAAGTGATATTGCTTACTCTGATGGGGGCCAATAACGGAGGGCGGGAGATAGCTGCCGAGCGCATTCTCTACGAAAAAGAACGTTTGATGGGGCTGCGTCCGGGAGCCTACGCCCTGTCCAAGATTTTCTTTGTCTCGGTCATAGCCATGTTTCAGGGGCTGTGGATGGCCGGTTTTGTCAAGACGATCTGCCAGTTTCCCGGTCCATGGGACATGCAGTTGCTCACGATGGCGGGGGTCTGTGTTTCCATGAGCATTGTCTGCCTGGGGTTCTCTGCCATCATGCAGTCGGCGGAGAAGGCCTCGCTGCTTTCCATATATCTGGTGGGCTTCCAGATTCCGCTTTCCGGCGTTGTCCTGGCCTTGCCCGAGGTGCTGACCTGGGTGTGCCGCCCGTTCATCAATGCCTACTGGGGATGGTCCGGTTTCATGAAATCCATGCAGGCGGAACGGGTTTACGATGCCTATATGGAAACGGGCGTTATGTCCTCCATCGTGGAGCCGTGGACGGCCAATTCCGCCCTGTTGGTGCAGGCGATGGTCGGTATCGGATTAATCCTCATCGGTTGCTATCGACGGCGTCCATTGTAACCATGCCGTAACTATGGTGTTTGTTCCCTTGTCATCTGTCTCTTAACCCACAATCTTTTCCTTGGAAGTTCTCAAATCTCGCTCATGGCCAAAAAACTAAATCCCCTCTTTTACGCATTCGCGATTCCAATGGTTGGCATTGGTTTTGCAGCAGGCATTATTTTGGCACGCAATAGCGGTAAGTTCGGGGATTTGAAGCCGTTCCGTTACGAATCCTACCAGCAGGATTGGCGTACTCTTCAAGGAAACGAGTATATCATCCGCGGCCAGGTTGATCAACAATTGGCGTACTTGGAGAACAAGGGGCGGATTTTGGCTGTGAAGTTGCTTGACGGTTCCGGGCGAGTGCCGGTCTTTATTCCCAAGTCGATTCAGCAAAACTTTGAAACAGGCCAGCGCTATAAGATGCATGTCCTGGTTCGCAAGGATGTCCTCTACGTTGAGGACGTGGAAAAGTTCTAAAACCCTAAACGACACCTGCCTGCCATGAAAACTACCTGTATCCTGCTTGCTTCGGTTTTAATTGCGCCACTTGCCTGGGCGCAAGGTGTCCTGCCGGACGGCACCACTCCGTTTGGCACTCGGCAACCCCAGCCATCCAATCCGGCCGTCTCCCAAAATGTCAATGCGGGCACGGCCGGCAATTATTCCAGCAGCACCTCGGAGGGAATGGTGGATCGATTGTTTGATGTGAACAGTGATTCGGTGGATATGGAGAATGGCTCGGTGCAATGGAAAGGGAGGACTTTTAACTTGGGGAATTCCCGCGTCATGCGGGCGCGATTGGATCGTTATTTCTCATCACCACCCCCGAATGGAGATGCCAAGCGTTATGAAGAGGTGATCAATCGCATCGAACAGCTCCTTTCTCCCCAGAACATTACCCGGAGTAATTATGAAGCCAGTTTTCAGGAGGCTTGGAACTTGTTGTTCGAGGCGGGTAAATACGACGGTGATGCCGAGAACTGCCTGACGATTGCCTCCCTTGTTTTGAAGACAACCCAGATGCGTGATGAGATGAAAGGGTTGCAGATGACGAAGAACCAGCTGGAAGCAGTGAGAAAGCTGGAGGAGGAGCAGATGGCTTCCAGGGCCAGAGGCGTGGAGCTCAGAACGGATGTGGCGGCGGAAAAAGCCAGGGGTGGGAAAAATCCTAAACCGGTGGTGGTGCCGCAACAAGGGCGCACAGACCTTGGGCTCAAACAAAAAGACTCTGCCCGTGCCGAGGCGGAAATTCTCCGAACCGACAGCAATATGACGGCCATGGGAATCAAGGCCAAGTTGGAATTCCAAAGTCAGATCGTGGCGTTTCTATTCCAGCGCCGATTCCATCATGCCATCATTGCATCTTCCTTTTACAGGCAGGTTTTTAAAGGGTCGTCTCAAGAGCTGACGGTGGGCAGCAAACAGGTTAAGGAAATGTTTCCGGTCAGTGATTTCGTGCCATCCATTGACTCGGTGGACATGCTGGCACGTGAGGCCATCAAGGACGTGGATGTCGGGATGATGGCGGTTAACCAGCTCTACGACATGGGCGACCGTTATTCGGCCTTTGAGCGTATCCAGGAAACTTTCTTTCTGGGGGAATATGATCCCAAGGTCATGTTCTTTGACCCGGAGAAGAAAAGAGTCATGCAGGAAGTCTGGCGGAATTTACGCGACCTCCAGCGCATGGGCGATGAGCGCGATCTTTCCGGTGTCGAGGAACTGGTGAACAAGGTAAAGGCGGTCGCTCCCGATTTCCCAGCCGCCCAGATTGTCAGCCGGGTGAATAACGCCATGCAGTCGAGCAACCTTGCCGTGCTTAGTGCCAAGCAAGCGGCCTTGATGGGAGACATGAAAAAAGCGGAGGACCAGCTTACTGTTGCTACCAAGATTTGGCCGACCAATCCCTCTGTCCGGGACTTCATGACCGAGGTGGTCAATCGTTCCGACTTGCTTTCCCAAAAAGTCCCCGAGTTCGACCGTCTCTATCAGGGAGGGAAATTCCGGGATATTTATAACCGCAAGGAGGAATTCGGGATTGCCCTTATGCAGGACAAGGACCGGTCCGCCAAACTGATGACTGTGGTGAATCAGGTAGGGGAGATCGAGAACCGGATCATGCAGGCACGTACGCTCAGTAGGCAGGGAAATAACTATCTGGCCTGGGATGTGCTTCAGATGGCGACCGCAGTTGGTTCCGATGACCCCGAGTTGGGTAAAATCTATATTGAACTGGCTCCCTCGGTGTCCAACTACGCACGACTGCTCGACTCTGGGGCAAAAAATGAAAAGGAGGGCAATTATGCAGCCAGCCTTTCCGATTATCTTGCCGCCCAAGACCTAAACCAAACTTCTGAAACCTGCCAGCAACACGTCTCCCGTCTTAGCGCTTTGATGATGAACGAAGTAATGCTGGTGCGTTAGGCTTTTTCTTTTACTTGGGGCAGGAGCAGTTATACTGTCCTGTCATACTTCGGCAGGTATTTGGGAGAGGTAATCCACTGCGGAAATCGAAATCTACGCCATAGCAAGCGCCAAGTGCAGTGCTCATGCCCTTTGCTAGAAAATAGCAAACGCCACTACCAGTAGTCGCCATCTTTGCTTTTTTTTAGCAAACATAACATCCATTGCTCGTCTCATTTGCTAAATCCTAGCAAGTACCAAGTGTACTGCACTTCATTCCTGCTATTTTTATGCAAACACCAAGTGCAGTGCACTTCACGTCTGCTAAACTTTAGCAAGTAACAAGTCCGTTGGTGTTCACATTTGCTAACTTTTAGCAAAGGCCACAACTATTGGAGTTCATCTTTGCTATTTTCTAGCAATTGAGACAACCAGTGGAGTTGGTGTTTGCTAAATCCTAGCAAAGGCCAAATGCAGTGGGGTTGGTACTTGCTAAAGTTTAGCAAATGATTTCCGCAACTGCTCGACTCCTTACCTGTATCAAAGGGTACTACCTATCCAAAGTAACTGCAACTTACTGAAAACAAGTGACAAACAAGTTTGAAGGGAGGGCTTGCTGCACTTCATCTTGTTCAGGATTAGGCAAGAGTCATCGATCACAGGACGTGGATGCAGGATAAAATGGACTCTATAAATCACCCCTCAAGGGGCCTTGAGCCAGAGCCAACTCTCTCTCTTTTCTTTCAATATATTTTTTGCCCCTGTCATACTCATACTTGGCTTTAATCCAATGAGATAGTTTTTGTGTTCGCGGTGAAGGCATAAAGAATGCCGTTCACGGCTATTAGATGAAAGTCGTTCAACCCCTCCGGGGTGTGGCTTTTATAGTAGGGTCCGCCGGTTTCACCGGCGGAGACCAGAGAGCAATATCCCAGCCCCTGCAGGGGCTGAACTACACCTTGCCTCACTGCCTTGTGCGTCGTTCCCTATGTCCTCATTACGAGATAAAACGCTATATTGTTTAAATCCAACCTTCATTATAAAATATAAGAATAGGAAATAGTTGCAACTCAGGAAAGATTTCATATTAATGACATTAAATTTGGCTGCGAAGGCTCGTTTCAATGGCAGAAACGAAAGACTTTCCCCAAAACCACTCCCTCAACCATCATTTTCCGATATTTTTCAAAAAAATGTCCCTGACAATTTGCCAAATCGTAAGCTTCTCATCTTCTGACGTAAATCGCGCAAGTCGTTTAAGTACGGCAGCGATGCACGGGTTCTCCCGTTACTCCCTCAACAATGGCTAATCCTTTTGCGTTTCTGAGCCGTCCGGCCCCGAATGGAAATGTATTTCCCAAATGGGCAAATGCAGTTCCATGGAAGGCGCTGGTCGCCTTATTGCTCGTTGCCACGGCGGCCACCGCCGGGATCACGGCATGGTTCACTCCCGAATATTTGAACCGGGGTTACACGCCGGATCAGCCGGTCGCCTTCGACCACTCGTTGCACGTTGGGCAATTGGGAATGGATTGCCGCTACTGCCATA
>JAITVQ010000056.1 GCA_031285745.1 Puniceicoccales bacterium
AGCCGCCGCCGAGTCCCCGGAAGAAACCACATCTGGCGCCGAGTAAAAAACTTGGTGTAAATTACAGGATAACTCCTGTCTGTTTTCCAGCAGACAGGAGTTCCTGTTTATGGCTGGAACGCGCGCTTGCGCTGGCGATGGGAAAGGTGGCATATTCCCGGCATGTCTTCCGCATCACTGGCATTGCATAATGCCGAATTCTCATACTCGGGTGCGGCGCCTTTGTTTTCCGGGTTAACCGTGCAGTTTCCGTTCGGATGGACGGGCGTGGTCGGGGCCAATGGTTCTGGAAAAACCACCTTGCTGAAAATTCTCGCGGGAGAATTTCTGATAACTGCCGGAACCATGCACAGGCAGGGTTCCACTGCCTATGTTGTGCAACGTACGGATGATTTGCCGGACCAGTTGGAAGAATTTCTTTGGGCACCCGACTCGGGAGCGCTCAAGTCACGGTTGCGAATCGGCGATGACTGGCCGGAGCGTTGGGAAACGCTCAGCCATGGAGAACGCAAACGCGCCCAGGTTGCCATCGTGCTTTGGTCTGAACCGGATATCCTGGCTCTTGATGAACCGACGAACCACATTGATGCCGATGCGCGAGAATTGCTTGTTCAAGTATTGAGAGAGTTTACGGGCATAGGGCTTCTTGTGAGTCATGATCGTGAATTGCTTGATGAACTTTGCACAAACTGCCTGATTCTTGATCCTCCGGATGCGGTACTGCGTCCCGGCAATGTGACCGAGGCTCTCGCCCAGCAAGGAATCGACGAGCAAACGGCACAGGATGCCAGCGATACCTTGTCTCGTGCGGCGGTCCGGTTGCAGGTGGAGGCGCAGCGACGCAGGGTGGTCGCCGACCAGAAAGCCGCTGCCGCGAGGGGTTCGAAACAAAGGAAGAACCCGATGTATGATTCCGATGGGCGCGATGCCCGCAACCGGGCCAAGCTCACAGGCAAAGATGTTTTTGCGGGAAAACTTGCGGCCCAGATGGGACGGCGGGTCGAAAAAGTCGAGGCGCAGCGAGCCGGTATCATCGTCAAAAAACGGTACGAGACAGGCATCTGGGTGGATGGCGCGTCATACTCTCCCCGTGATTTCTTGCTTCGCCTGCCTGCCGGGAATCTGCCCCTTGGCGAGGGACGACAACTGCATTTCCCTGAACTCGCGATTGGCGGCTCGGATCGTATTGCCATTACCGGGGCCAATGGCTCCGGCAAGAGCACGCTGCTTCGCCACATCCTAGCCAACCTGCAATTGTCTCCGGACAGGCTTGTCAGCATTCCACAGGAAATCACCGCGGAAGAGTCACGAATCCTTTTGGAAAGTATCAGGCAGTTGCCCGAAACTGAACGCGGACGGGTCATGACCACCGTGAGCCGACTGGGATCGCGTCCGGGACGATTATTGGACAGTGCCCAACCCAGTCCCGGAGAGGTGCGTAAACTATTACTTGCCCTGGGTATCGTCCGGAGCCCGCATCTTATCGTGATGGATGAGCCAACCAACCACATGGATTTGCCGAGTATTTTGTGTCTGGAAGAAGCCCTTGCCGATTGTCCGTGTGCAATGCTGTTGGTCAGCCACGACAAGGTCTTTTTGAACAAGGTTACTCGTATCGGCTGGCATTTGGCGGAGAAGACATCCTCTGCGAACCGCGATACATATTTGGAAATCCTGCATTCCCCATCCTGAGGGCGGTGTTCGCGGTCAAAAAGATATTCCGACAAACAGCCTTGAGCTGGTGACACGGGTTGTCATGCTTTTTTCAGCATGTCCTCGTCAGCTAATTTCATCCAAGAGGTTCCTTTCGGCAAAACTGCCGAAGGCGAAGAAACCACCCTGTTTATTCTCACCAACAAAAATGGATTCAGTGCGGCCTTTACGAATTATGGCGCCACGTGGGTTCGCTGGAATACTCCTGACCGGAATGGAAAGTTTGAGGATATTCTGCTGGGTTTCGATAATGTGGAAAATTATATCAAGCAGACGGCTTACATCGGCGCCGTATGTGGCCGTCACGCCAACCGGATTGCCGGAGGGAAGTTTTATTTGCGCGGCGAGCACCAGCTCGCGATCAATAACGGCCCGAATCACCTCCATGGCGGTGTGCGCGGATTTGACCGTTATGTGTGGCAGGCGACCACCTCGAGCAAGTTTGATGAACATGCCGTGACATTTCGCCGCCTGAGCCCCGATGGAGAGGAAAACTATCCAGGCAATGTCAATGTGGCGGTGACGTACACGTTGCTGCCCGACGGCACCATCAGGATTTTTTATTCTGCTGAGAGTGACCAGCCGACGATCTTGAATCTGACCAATCACTCCTATTTCAATCTGGCGGGACAGGGGAATGGGGATTGCAGCGATCATCAGGTGAAAATTCATGGAAAGCACTATCTACCGGTTGATGCGGATAACATCCCGACCGGGGAGATTCGTTCTGTCGACGGTACGATTTTTGATTTCCGCAAGGCAACACTGGTTGGAAAGCATAATGACGACAAGCAGCTCTCCGCGTCACGCGGCTATGACCACACCTTTATTGTCGAGGGAGCCCCGGAGGTTCGCCGCCCGGCAGCGGAAGTAACTTGTCCGCGTTCAGGCCGGGTCCTCGTGGTGGAAACAACGGAGCCCACGGTTCATCTTTATACCGCGAACTGGCTCAACGAATGCGTGGGCGACATTCCGGGAAAAGGCGGGGCGACATACAAGAACCGGGCCGGGCTGGCATTGGAAACCCAGCATGCCCCTGACTCGCCCAACCAACCTGCCTTCCGCAGCATCATCCTTCGTCCGGGTTGTCCCTACACGAGCACGACCAAATTCCGCATCAGCGCGCAGTAACCCTAAACGGCCCCAGGCTGTCCCTTATCATGAACCTGTCTTCGCCAAAGCTTCAGCAAATGATTCAGCAGGAGATGAACCCGGGCGAGCAGTTGATTTGGAGTGGGCAGCCCCGACCTTTCCGGTTGGCGAAAAGGGCGATTCCCTTGATGCTGTTTGGCATTCCTTTCGGGGGATTTGCGCTCTTTTGGATAGCAGGGGCCAGTGGGTTTAAAATACCGGATTTTAGCGAGGGTGGTTTTTCTTTTTTCCCTTTGTTCGGGCTGCCGTTTTTTCTCATAGGATTGGGCATGGTACTCAGCCCTGTGTGGGAGGCTATCAAAGCCCGGTCCACGGTATATGTTATCACCACCATGCGGGCGATTATTTTTGAGCCCAGCATTTTTGGAGGAATGGATATAACTTCTTTCCGGGCGGATGATTTGGCCGATATTTCCCGCACCCAACGGACTGATGGCAGTGGGGATCTGGTTTTTGCCCGGGAGGTGTCCCACGGCAGGAATGGTACGCGAGTGAAGGAAATTGGCTTCCTGGGCATTCCCCGGGTAAAGGCAGTGGAAGACATGCTTCGTGCCCTGCGAGGGGAATCCGTGCGATAAATCTTTTTTCGCTTTATCATGGAATTGCCACTTTTTTCAGGTTTCCAGGGAAGACATGCCGGAATACTGCTTCACCCGACCTGCCTGCCCTCGGAGCAGGGAATCGGGACATTGGGAAAGGGTGCATTTGATTTCATTGATTTTGTAGCCGAGTGCGGTTTGGGCTGGTGGCAGATGTGCCCGTTGGGCCCGACAGGTTATGGGGACTCCCCGTATCAGTGCTTTTCGGCCTTTGCAGGGAATCCCTACCTTATTGATCTGGATATTTTTGTCAGGACAGGGTTTCTCTCTACTGCTGATTTGGAGCCCTTGCGCAGGTTTTCCCGCTCCCGGGTCGAGTACGGGTATCTCTGGGAACATTATATTCCCATCATGGCCAAGGCGTGGGAGGCGGCCAAGACCCGTCCTGAATTGGTCAAATCCTTGGGAGATATGGCTCGGTTTCGCCAGGAAAATGAAGGCTGGCTGAAAGACTATGCCCTCTTTACTGCGCTCAAGAAACACTTTGAGGGTGCGCCTTGGTATGAGTGGCCGGAAAATGCCAGAAATCACACCAAGGCCGCTGCTTCAAAGTGGCCTGCGACAGTCCGCGACGACGTGGAGGCGGTGGTTTTTCAGCAATTTGTTTTTGATCTCCAGTGGCAGTGTGTGCGTGAGCATGCGATGCGCCGTGGCGTGCGCTTGATTGGTGATGCGCCGATCTTTGTGGCCCGGGATAGTGCGGATGTCTGGGGCAATCCGCAGTTCTTCCAGCTGGACCAGAACGGCCAGCCTCTCTGTGTGGCCGGAGTTCCGCCCGATTATTTTTCCTCGACGGGTCAGCTTTGGGGGAATCCTCTTTATGACTGGGAGGCGCTCAAGAAAGTTGGCTATAAATGGTGGCTGCAACGCCTGAGAGCAGACTTGAAAAAATGCGATGCCGTCCGGGTGGATCATTTTCGGGGATTTTATGACTATTGGCAGATTCCCGCCGGGGCGGCAGATGCGCGCAAGGGGAAATGGCAGTTGGGACCGGGGCTGGATTTCTTTGCCACAGTCCGGCGCGAACTGGGGGATGTAGCCTTGATCGCCGAGGATCTGGGTGAGCTTAGTCCCGGTGTGCATACGCTCCGCAAGGCAACGGGATTGCCGGGTATGGCGATTCTCCAGTTTGCCTTTGGCGGTGATGCCTCGAACCTCTACCTCCCGCACAATCATTCGCGCGACAGTGTCGTGTATCCGGGAACCCATGACAACGACACTACCTGCAACTGGTACAAGACTGCCCCGGAGGAGACGCGCAACCAATTCCGGCTTTACCTTGGCAGTTCCGGGGAGGCTCCGCATTGGGATTTTATTCGCGCAGCGTTCACTTCTCCTGCGTCGCTGGCCGTGGTGTCTTTCCAGGATGTCTTGGGCCTGGGTGCCGAGGGGCGGTTTAATACACCGGGGACCACGGCAGGGAACTGGCAGTGGCGATTCACCTCGGAAACACTGGCGCATGCCAAAGCGTTCCTTGCGCCCAATTTGCGCAAGCTGGCCGGGGTAACCGGGCGTATCCCGGCGCCCCCTACGCAATCGCCGGGGAAGAAGATCAAGTAACAGAAACAGGGTTTTGTTTTTGCTGGTCAGGGGAAATGCAAATGGCAGCATTTTCATTTGCCATGAAAACCCCCTTGATTTGTTCAGCCCTGATTGCAGGGCTTGTCATGTTCGGCGGTCATTCCGCCTTTGCCCAGTCGCGATCAACCTCAACCACGAAATTTACTTCCGAGGAAGTTCAAAAAATACTCGATAGGTCCAGTGCTCCGGTACGCCAGGAAGTTCAGAGACAGGAAGAACCCTTTTCTCCGCTCTCTCGAAATTATACCCTTACCCTCATTTGCAAAGACAAGGATGGCAGGGCTCAATCCTCCCAGATTATGGCCGCAGAAAATTTTAATCGGACCGTTGTTCTTTCGGGTGCAGAGATCGGATTTTATGGTGTATTGTCCGAGGAGGATGCCGGGAAAATAAAATTACGCTATACCTTGCGAGGCTTGGCCGGATGGCGGATGAACAACAGCGGTCAAAACGGAACCATTTACCTGTCCCCAGGGAAAGTTCAGACTATCTTTGAGGAAGATAATTGTGCCTGTGCCTTGCAATTAACCCCGATGCCAGTGAATGTCGAAAATCCTACCAGCAAGAGTAGACAGCCGATCAGCCAGAATTATACGATACTGATCGCCTGCGCTGCCAATGGCAAGCGGCAGGAATATGCCCTCATGGTGACTGGGGAAAAGTTTGGGGCGCTGCTGCGTGAGTCGGACAAATCACAAACCCAGTTGAATTTTGGCGGCACACTGGAATCTCTGGGCGCAGATACCTTTAGGCTGAAATATAATTTAACACATGCCTTTGGCGGTATTGCGAAATCCTATTTTTCGTCTTCCAGCTCTACGGCTGTAACGGAAAGGTGTGACGGTGGTGTTTATCTGAACCTGAATCAAGAGTTGACTGTTCTTGAAACAGGGATGGGGACTTATTCCCTGCGGGTTATCAAAGCCGAGCAAAATACAAGTGCAACTCCGGGTGAAAAAATAGGGCCATCGGGAAAGAATTATCGTTTGAAAATGGAACGAACCGAAAATGGGACAACTAGTATTTCGACAGTGGTAATAGCCGGAGGAAAGATGGATGTTCGTTCCAGCGATGGAAGTGACCAATCATGTCCTGCTTTTCTGTCCGGTAGTTTGCAGGAATATGACGGCGGGGGTATCTCCATTGATTACCAGTTAAGAATGGGAATGAACAAAGATAAGCGGAATTTCGGAGGAGAGTCGGACAGTTTTTCTTCCAATGTATATCTCCAGCTCGGTGTACCACACACCATCTTGAAAAGCCCCATGCGTAGTTGCACGTTGACCGTCACTCCGGAAGATTGGCCCCTCGGTGATCTGCCTACCCAGGGTGGAGAAGTGTCTGCTCGTGTTGGCGATCTTCGTGATTCGAAGTGAAATCTCCCGTACACGCCTGCATCCAAGTGGTTGTTCATCTTTGCAACTTCACCTCAAAGCCCTCCTGTCATGAAAAAATCAATAGCCGTACTTTGCATCGTTGTAAGTTTAGCCTGGTTGACGTGGCATCTGGCTGCCGCGTTCCTAACCATCCAGCCGCCTTCTCGAACTGTCTCGATGATTGATGAAAATGGCAAAGAGACAATCATACCCCAAAAACCCTATGTTAGCATCGGAGGTTTCCAAGCCGTCGAAGGCACTCAGGTTATCGTGCGCAATGGTACAATAGAGATAGTGGATTCCGGGACAGTTTATATGGAGAGCCCGCTTTTTGCGACAGTCGTGAAGACATTCTCTTGGGTGATGGCAGTATTGCTTCTGGTTTCCGGATTATTCTTCTATCGCACTACCAAGGTGGCTCCTGCATCTGCAACTCAGACACCCGGTAACGTGTAGTTGCCAGATCAAGATCGGAAAAGAAGAGGCAAGAAATCGGAAAAAATACCGGGTTGGTATGGTACGATTGCAGATTGGCCGATGCTAAGTAACGTATTTCTCTATCTGGCCTCGATAGCCAAAAAAGAGCGAGAGGTGATGCCTCTCGCTCTTGGGTTTGGGTTAATGTTGTTTGAGATGTTTTATCCTGCTGCCAGTTCGACCAATTGCGGACTACTTGAAGAGCTGGACGTGGTTTCCAAATCCTTCTTCTTGGATGCCGCAATTACCCCGCGCCGTTGTGCTATCGGCCACATCACTGTCTCGATGCTTGCGTTCAACTCGAATACCAGTGTCGCGTAATTTGCGTCATCAGGATGGAGGGTTCCATGCACCTCGATGCCCTTTATCAGGGAACGGTAGGCGGCATCTGCGGCAAGACGGGCCACGTGCACATTCTTGGCGAGTTGGATTCCCCGTTTCGAGATGCGCTGGGCTTCCAGGTTTTGGTACGCCCGGTTCTCGGCCTCCAATTCACTTACCCAACTGTTTATGTCGAGTGTTTGCAAATCAGCGGCGGTTTCGTCGCGCAAATCCTGAAGCATGTTCATCAACATGGCGGTTCTCTCGTTGCGGGATTTTCTTAACATCCCCCGGTAATGTCGCAGGATGTTACCCACCCGGGTGGCCGCCAGGCTTTTGGCTGTTTCGAAATGGCGCAAATGCCCCGTTACGGCAGCCCGCAGGCCGCGAAATGTGGTGCACCTTTTTATGTCGGCATCCACAAGTTGCGCTGTGTGAACGCTCCTGCGAATAATCTCCAGCGAATCGTTCAGCACGTCGTAGCGTTCGTTATAGCTTGTGACCAAGGCTTCGACAGTCTCGGACAGGTTATATTCGTTGACCAGTTTCGCGACCTTGGTGTGGAACCCGAAGTGTTCCTCGTTCCGCAATCGGGAGAAGACAATGGTCTTAATCTTATCGTTTATCATAGTTTTATTTTATTGAGTTAAATAACTCCAATCACTGCGATTGAAGCGAGAACAAGTGGAACGATTTTCCAGGGAAAGTCGATGATTTGTTCAAAAATAAATATTACGAAAGGTATATATGATTGGGAAAAGAACTACCTGTGTGGCAAGGAGGGTCCTCTTTGTCCACGTTTGAAGGTCCTGTGCCAACCGGATTGACTATTTCGAACGCGTTTGAAGCTTCTAATCCGTTTGAAATGAGACTTCGAACACGTTCGAAGCCACCAATCCGAGTGATTTGGTTGCTCCAAATGCGTTGGATGTAACCAAATCAGTTGAAATACATCAATCAAACGCGTTCGATCTTCCCATTCCGAGAGAAATGGCCCGATCAAACACGTTTTATGTGAATAAGTCAGTCGGATTCATTCCCTCAAACGCGTTCGAAGAGGGCGTGCCTGTTGACATGGAATTTTCAAACGTATCTTGAAAACTCACAACTCGCGGCTGGATCGTATTTAACATCTTGGGGCCAAATTCCCCGGAGTTTGTTCCGGGGTTCGTTTAATCATTTTCTGGCCGGGACTCCGGGTTTCAACGTATTCACACATTGGGTGAGGGCCGCCGAATCTTCCGCCCAATGTTTGTCCAGGCTTGTCGCGGTTGCAGTATATATCTTTCCGCCGGAAAAAATCGCCCGTGTGTAGAAACGCATCAATCCATTCCCCAAATCCGCCTGATACTCGATGGTCCATTCCGCAATGGATACTTGTTTCTCGGAAACAATGGTTCCTTTAATATCGCTGATCTGTTTTTTGGCTTCTGCGGCATATTCGGTTATCGGGGTGTCCCATTCCATCGTAGTCACATTCACACTCGCGGCAAAGCCGTCTCTTCTTGGAAGGAACATCATCAAGGCTTTTTCCGGTGCTTCCTTGGAGCGAAGCGGCTCAATGCTGAACCCGGCGTCGGGAAAGACCAGTGACGACGATGCCTGGGGGGCGCAGGCGGAGATAAGCGCCAAGCAGGCAATCAAAGGCAGGACATATTTTAGTCTCATGAGCGGAAAACTTTAGGTGTTTGGGAAAGTATTTTAAAATAGTTCGGGTTGACCCTTGGTGCGCGGCATCAGGCCCAGTATCTGCCAGCCCTTGTCTGTCAGGGTGCGGCCTTGCGGCGTACGCGCCAGATATCCTTCCTGGATCAGGTAAGGCTCGTGGACTTCCTCCAGGGTGTGTTCATCTTCGCCGACGGCTACTCCGATGGTACCCAGCCCGACGGGGCCTCCTCCGTAGTTATTGGCCATCACCCGCAGGATGCGTTTATCCATTTCGTCGAGTCCATGCTGGTCGATTTCCAGGAGCTCCAATGCGGCAGCGGCAATGGACTGGGATACTGCTCCATTGGCGCGCTCCAGGGCATAGTCGCGCGTGAATCGGATCAAGTTGTTCACGATGCGCGGTGTACCGCGAGCCCGGCGGGCAATCTCCATCGCCCCGCCGTCATCAATGGTCATATTGAGCAGGGCGCAGTTACGATGGACGATTTTGAAGAGGTCGGCGTGGTTGTAGTAATCGAGCCGGGTTTGCAGCGTGAACCGGCTGCGCATCGGCGCAGTCAGCAATCCGGTGCGCGTGGTTGCGCCGACCAGTGTGAAGCGGGGAATGTTCAGCCGGACGCTGCGCGCGTTCGGTCCCTGGTCGATCATGATATCGATGCGAAAATCCTCCATCGCCGAGTAGAGGAATTCCTCGACGGTTTTGGAGATACGATGAATTTCGTCGATAAAGAGAATCTCGCCCTCTTCCAGACTGGTCAGCAAGCCTGCAAGGTCGGACGCCTTCTCGATAACGGGGCCTGAGGTGATTTTAACTTTTACGCCCATCTCTGCGGCGAGGATCAGGGCCAGCGTGGTTTTCCCTAGTCCCGGGGGGCCGTGCAGCAGGATATGGTCGAGTGCGCGGCCCTCGCGCCGGGCTGCCCCAACCATGACCCGGAGGCGTTCGATGGTCCGGGGTTGCCCTGTGAAGTCCTCGAACTTGGGCGGGCGCAGGGCGGCTTCCAACGTAGTGTCCTTTTTTTGCAATACTTCCTCGTACGGACTGGAATGAGCTGGAGGTGTTGCCGGCTGTTGCGAGGTGACTTTGGACTTGGGCACAGACATTGGTGAAAAATGAGAAGAAAGAAGTTAAAAATAGAAAGTTAAGAACAAATCAAAGATACTTCCCTTTGCTTTGCTTCAATCATTCTTCCTCCCGGTAATCTCCCGGCATGGCCGAGGCATCAAGGCGTTCGATCGTTGCGCCTAGCGACGCGAGCCGTTTGTCAAATTGTTCATAGCCCCGGTCGAGATGGTAAATGCGTTGCACCCAGGTTTCGCCCTTTGCCGCCAACCCTGCCAGAATCAATGCCGCGCTGGCTCGCAAGTCGGAAGCCATCACGGGGGCTCCTGAAAGCCTGACTCCGCCTTTGATAATGGCGGTTGGTCCCTCGATGGCGATGTCGGCACCCATGCGTTGCAACTCGGGGACATGCATGAAGCGGTTGGGATATATCCGCTCAGTGATAAGGCTAATGCCGGGAATCAACGTAAGCATGGCGGAAAATTGCGCCTGCAGGTCCGTGGCAAAACCGGGGTGGGGTAGGGTGATGATGTCTACCGGGCGGCATCGCGAACGATCTCCGCGCACCCGGATGGATGCGGGGTTGATTACATCAATGGATACTCCTGCCTCGTCGAGCTTGTCGAGGAATGCGCCCAAATGTTCGTTTACCGCGCCATTGACCGTTACTTCTCCATCCGTGATGGCGGCGGCCAGCAGATAAGTGCCCGCCTCGATACGGTCCGGTAGCACTGTGTGGTCGCAGCCATGCAGTTTCTCGACTCCGGTAATCACCAGCCGGGGACTGCCGGTTCCGTCGATTCGGGCTCCCATGGCCTGGAGCATCCGGCAAAGATCGACAACCTCCGGTTCGCAGGCCGCGCTGTCTATGTGCGTGACACCCGGCGTGAGCACGGCGGCCATGATCAGATTTGACGTTCCGGTCATGGTGCTGCCATGTCTCCCGCCCAGAAAGACGTATGCCCCGTGGGCCTTGGTGGCATCGACAGTAATGTATCCGTTTTTATGTGACACCGAGCATCCCAGGCGGGTCAGCCCCTTCAGGTGCAGATCAATCGGGCGGGGTCCGATTACGCAGCCGCCAGGCTGGGCGATGTCCGCCATGCGCAACCGGCCGACTAGGGCGCCGAGCAGGCAGATGGATGCTCTCATTTTGCGAACCAGCTCATAAGGCGTATGCGGCTGGATGTCAGCGGCCGTCACCTTCCATGTGCCGGGGCTGTCGTTGACCACTTGGGCTCCATGGTGCCGGAGAATTTCTATCATGAACCGGACATCGCTCAAGTTGGGGACATTGCGCAATGTACATGTTTCGGAAGTAAGCAGAGTCGCAGCCAACAGGGGCAAACAGGCATTTTTGGCGCCTGAAATAGAAATTGTGCCAGCCAATGAGCGGCCTCCAATGATGCGAACGACTTCCATGGAAAACGGGATAACGGAGGGGACTGTATTGACAAATGAAAACAGGATAATCCTGCGATTATCTTTTTTAAAACATATGGGAGGCCGTAAAGCCCGTTCCGTATGCTTTATCTGCGGAGATTATCAGGCATCTTCTGAGAGAGGATTTGACTCTCAAATCTGACATTTCAAATTGAACAGGAATGATTCCTGAGCAGCCGTTTTCCAGTGATCCCGATAATTTCGGTAATTCCAAGATCATGTCGTTCGATGAAATACGTGAGATGGAAAAACAATTATTATGTGCATGTCCGATAGAGGCTCGTCAGGCTTTTGCCCGTTTCCTGCAAATGCTTCCTTCGCTGCCCCATGAACAGGAGATGATTCTGTTTAAGCAGGGAGTGGATGATTCCGATTTTTCCATGGCCGATTGGGCAGTGGCGGCGGCAATCTTCCAGGAATGGCTGGAAGGGAAAAAGCGAGTCAGTAATTTTTCCAAGAAACTGGGCTATTTGTCTTGTTGCGCGGAAAGCATGGCGACGACCCCACCTGCATTGCGCACAACCCTTGCGGCGCAGGTTTCTTTCATGCTGGAAAATTACGGCTTTCTCGGTTGACCTGATTTGGTCCCGCCCAGTTCCATTCGCTCCTTTTTCTTAAAGGCATTTTTTAACTCATCTTCAACCTGAGCCAGGGTGCGATTATCCAACAGCACCTTTTCGGCTTCATCATAGTTTCCCGTTTCAGACAGTTTTTTAAGAAATGCTTTGAACCGTGCGCCATCACCTTTGCCATCCAAGTGGATAAAATAGTAACAGAGCAACCCCGTTGAAAGATAATTGTCGTGGCCGGTGGAATCAGCCACCGCCTCCGACCATTCCTGGTTGGAGATGCGCATCAACTTTGAAAGCGGCACAAAGGATTTCAAGTTTTGGGCATATTCCTTGGGTGAAATCCGGCTGCAGTTGAAAATCCCGTTACGATACGGAATTGCCCGCATATACTCGGCCATGCCCTCCACGCACCACATGGGTAGGTAGCGCAACCAGTCATGCATGACTTGGTGCGTGATTTCGTGGACAAGGGTGTCGTTGTCGCCGCCTTTTCCCCGGGTGGCGCTTTTCCCTTGGATGCGGACATTGAGACTTTCCAGCGGGACAAGGATTTGTTTTCGGCTGCCCATGTATATTCCCGCGCTGCCTTTCATTCCGCCATCGGCGAGGTAGTCCTCGCGGTTTTTAAAGAGTTTCACCTGGTAGCGAGGCTCTCCCATGCGTGGGTTAAGTCCCAAGGGGTTGTTTTTGACGGCCAACAAGGTTGATTCAAAAATCAAGGAAAAGTCCCGAACCAGGCTAACCATTAACTTCGCGTCGGAATGGAATTCAAAATGAGGTGTTTGATATACATAGGTATTGGTGGCTGCATCTTCCTTTATAACTTTCACTTCAAATCCGGGCTCAACCCTTGTTGAACGCGGCCATTCCTTGGGGGCTTGGGGGTCAATGGTAATTCCCGTTTTATTTGCCCAGAGGGGAGTACAAGCGAACAGGCAGAAAAACAGGATGCTGCGGATCATAGGAGCCAGCTAAATTGGATAAATGAGCCTATCAATAACATTGCATTGGAATGCTGGGCAGTGTGGGGATTACAGAGGTAAGCCACAAATTCGGTTGATTTATGCATTGCCACCCTGCTGTCTCTGGGAAACCCTTGTGCTTGTAACGATCTACCTCCTTTTGGGTCAGAAAGCTTTTACTTTTACGTTTTTACTCCAATGAAGCGCTCCTCGTTCGCTGCAACTGCTCTCATCTCTGCCATCCCGTTTGTGTCTTCCGCCCAATCTCTTCCTCCCGCCAACAATCCGCCGCCTCCAGTCAAGGAAACGACCTCGGAGGCTAAAATTGCTCCTCCGGACCCGGAAATTTTGTTTCTTACCGGATTGCCCTTGGCTGGGACTCCACAGGAAATCATCACTTATTCCCGGCGAATCTATGGACGCTCCGGAGAACTGGATGATATCGTGCTTCGGAGCATAATTCGTTTCTCGCTGGCCAAGCTGGAGGATAATCCGGCGGATGCAGAAGCGATTAAGCAGGATCACATGAAGCGGATCAGTGACTATTTCTTCGAAGTGGCCATAGCCGCCAAAAACGCGGATAATATCCAAGCTTCCGGGAAAGCCATCCAGATCGCAGTGCGCTGTAACCCGGGAAACAACAAGGCCAAGATATTCTGGGCCAACATGCTCTATGCCAATAACGATATTGATGGCGCTATCCAAACCTTGCAGCATGGGCTTCCTTATCTTGCCCTGTCAGATCCCAATGCGGGGGCTTATCTAGACCGTTTTTTTCAATTTCTTCAGATTGAGCAACGGGATCGTGAGATCGCAGAGCGGGCGACCGATCTCCTCAATAAGGGGGCTGTCATGTCCACTTATACCCGTGAGATATTGGGTATGCATGCGGCGATGGCTTCCTATTGGCTGGGAGATTATGCCAAGGCCATTGATCTTATCCAGAAAAACGGACTCCAAAAAGCCTCACAGGGACGGCTCTATGAGGCGCGGGCCTATTTCGACGGGAGGAACACCTCTGCGGCGATCAGTATTCTGGACAAGGCCATTTCGGATTTCTCGGGAGCGGAACGCGATGCCATCCTGGGGCAATTGATCCGTTTTTATACCGAGCTCGGCCGCTACAACCTCGCTCTCTCAACCCTGCAGCAACGAATCGCCAATTCCCCCAGCAACCCCCAGCCGAGAATCCACCGTTTGTATCTCTTGGACAAGGCCGGCCTGGGTGAGCAATTCGACAAGGAATTGCAGAGTATCCTTAATAATTATGCCGGTGACCAGAAAGTCTTGATGCCTTTGGCCAAGTTCGCCGCCGAACGTGCAAAACCAAACCTCGCTGCAACCTGCCTGCTCATTGCCAACGAGCGAGCCTTTAACCGGCAGGTATTTGCCGCTGCCGTCATTGAGGCCCTTATCCGGGACAAGCGACCTCTTGATGCCATCAACTTCTACAAAAATGTGGTGGCGGAAAATAAGCTCTATTTCAACGATACGCAGGCGAGTGTAAACGCGTTGCTGGCGGCCGCCTATATAGCCGCCAAGGATGCCTCTACGGGACGGGCTTACCTCAATGAATATCTTGAAGAGACAAAGGACGATCCTGAGACAAAGGCGAAGGTCGATGAATTGCTGGAGCAGCGCGACGGGACCTTTGATTCCCGTGGTGTAACTATCAAACCTCCTCGGGCCAGAACGTTTGAGGAAAAGAAAAGGATTTCCGATGAAATAAAACGTATTTCCCGCAAACGACGGGATAATGCGGCAGTCAGCTTTATCTCGGTGGGACGTCTGCTGCGTAGCATTAATGCGCCTGAAGATGCCCTGTATATTCTGGAGGCAGGTAATCGCATGCATCCGAAGGATGCCCAGCTTAAAGCCGACTACATCTCGGCCCGGGTTGTTTGCGACGCCATCGCGGAGTACGGAAATCGCAAGGCATTGGTTGTCGAGGTTGAAGAACTCCTGCAAATGCGTCGCCCCGCTCCCCGTGTGTGGAACGATGTGCTGCTGTGGTTGAAAACCGACAATACGCTTCCTCAGGAAAAAATGGTTCAACTTAGGAACATTGCCGAGAGACTTGTCCGGCCTGATTTGGTTGATGAAGAATTCTTGTAAGAATTCTTTCAGGAGAAAAATTATCCATTACCCAGTTTTTTGTAATTCACGGCAATGACACTCGCTGAAAAACGCCAAGCCCTGCTCGACGAGCTTTCTCCGTTTGAGGATCCGCACGAGCGCTTCCAATATATCATAGATCGCGCCAAGTCGGCGCCCGGACTGGATGCCAAGTACAAGATCCCGGCATTTCTCATTGAGGGTTGCACCTCCAATCTTTGGATGTATCCGGAATTTAATGATGGCAGATGCACATATCATTCCGATGCTGATTCGGTGATTACCAAGGGGATTGCGACGCTGGTTTGCGAATTCTATAGCGGATCTACTCCGCATGAGGTTGAATCGACAGACACTGATTTTTTAGCCGAGGTGGGGATTACCCAGCATCTTTCGCCCAATCGACGCAACGGGCTTTCCAATTTAATCGGGAAAATTCGGGCCTTTGCGGAACATTGTGAACGCAATAGGTAGTTGGCTAGGAGTAGCTGACTTTGTTTAGTGTGTCATGATGGCTTTGCAGGCAGCTATTCGCTCTGCCTTTTGTTGCAGGAGATTCATGCAACACCAATGGCATTCTATTTGCGAATGTACCAAAAATGGCGGAGGCACTTTGGATTGCCCGTATATTTCGGTTGTTGGAGGAGTACGTAGAAAAATAGGAGAAGTGAATTTTGGGTTCATTTTAAGGGGTTTTAGCAGGTGACAGAAACTTTTCTTTGAAGAGAGGAGAAAAAACTTGCCATCATGTAATGCAAATTATTTGCATTAATTTCACGTTAACCATGTCTCCTCTTTCTCCTACTTTGCTTGTTACTGGTTTTGTTTTAACGGTTCCATTTTCTGCCTGGGGGAATGCAGTTTCCTCTTCAGAAGAGGACTCTGCTGCAAAAATTCAGCAGCTAAACCAAGAACTATTGGAGCAACGGCAACGCTTGGATCAGCTTCAACAACAGCTTGCTTCTCTGGCAAAGCCTCCTCATTCGGGAGAAAGTGCTCCATCAGCCATTGAAACATCCAGCATGGGAAAAACGACGCCTTGGTCACCTGCATCTCCCATTACGATAGCCCGTTCAGGTGGCACATATTTGAACATTTCCTTGGTCGGGGACATTGCAGTTGGAGCCAGCACCAAGGATAATGTGGGCACTGTGCAGATGGGGGGACATGATCCATCCCAACGCGGTTTTACCATCCAAGGCATCGAGGCTACATTTGAAGGTGCCGTTGATAATTACTTTCGTGCATTGGCGAATGTCGTTTATGGACTCAATACCGAAGGAGATTCTTATTTTGAATTGGAGGAAGCCTATGCCGAGACACTTTGCCTTCCCTATGGGTTGCAGCTACGTGCCGGGCAGTATTTCACCGAGTTTGGCCGGATTAATGTTCAGCATCCACATTCGTGGGATTTCATTGATGCTCCTATTGTAACCGCTCGTTTTCTAGGACCCGATGGCTTGCGCAACCCTGGAGCCCGGCTGTCCTGGTTAATGCCTACGCCTTTTTATTCGGAAGCATTCTTTGGTGTGCAAAACAGCCAAGGTGAAACGGCCTACAGTTTTCGTAATGACTACGACGATGACAGCAGCCACGGTCATGCACATGCTGAAGATTTTCCTTTCGGACGCCCATCTGTTGAGACGAGTGTGCATGGGCTGAAAGATATGCTTTATACTGGACGCTATGCAGCTTCCTTTGATCTCTCGGATTCTCAAACCATACTCGGCGGAATATCGGGAGCGTGGGGACCAAACAGCACTGGGGATGGTGCCCGTACACAGATTTACGGAGCAGACATTTTTTGGAAATGGAAACCTGTCAATCACCACAAAGGATTTCCATTTGTTACATTGCAGAGTGAATTTCTTTTTCGTGGATATGAGGCCGCTGCTGCCACGGTGGAAGTAGAAGATCCGTCTTCCGGCGGGCACATGGATGTCAATCTTCCCGGGGAAACGCTATGGGATTGGGGGGCCTACGTCCAAGTCAGCTATGGTTTTCATGAGGGATGGGTGGCCAGCTTGCGCGGAGACTATTCTGCCCCAATCACGAATGGAAAATATGAATCAATGCTGGGAGAGGATGATGCGTCTCGTAGCGAACGTTTTCGCGTTTCTCCCGCCCTGACTTGGTATCCCAGCGAGTTTTCCCGTGTCAGGCTTCAGTACAACTATGATCACGGTGATTCGTTCGGAAGTGCTCACAGTGTCTGGTTGCAGTTGGAATTCCTGCTTGGAAGCCACGGAGATCACCATTTCTAAACGGTCTTTTTCTATGAAAAAGCATATTTTAAGGCTAATGTTCTGACTTTATAGCATCGTGATCAACTCGCGCACTGTGGGATTGCTTTCGTCCTTTCGCCAAATTGCCCAAATTTTGAAATCCATGCCGATGCGGCAACCGGATAGTTTCCGGTATACAACCTGTTTTTGCACAGGTTGCACAAACTCGCGCGGTAAGAGCGAAACCCCTTCGCAGGATCCTAGCAATAGTAGCATTGTCGGCGCACTCGGCGCACTTTTGAATCGTGCGCCTTTCAGTATTTTTAGTGGGAGAACTTGGCGTATTTCGTTTCGGTGCGCGGCGTTTTTTCCAACCCCCAGATATAAAAATGTCTCTCCGAGCAAATCATCGCACGTCAAAGTCTTTTTCGCTGCTAGAGGATGGTTCCTGCCAAGCACCACGCCTACCGGAGACTGGAGCAGCAGTTTCGCTTCAAGGCCCGGGTATGCCTGCATATCGGGTACAACCGCAAAGCCGAGTTGTATTTTACCCTGATGTAACTCAGAAAGTTGCTGCTTGCCGAATGTCTCAACCATTTGAAGGTTGATGCGCGGATACCGTCGTCGAAAAACAGCCAGTGCTTTGAGTAAATTGTCCGCAGCGAGCGGACCTGGCACGCCGATCGTAATGACACTGGGTTCCGCCGCGGTTCGTCGTGCCTTGTCGACGATGGTGTCCACCTGTGCGAGTAGTTTTCTAGCGTCCTGCAAAAAATCGCGCCCTGCCGATGTGAGGTGAACGCTGACAGTGTCGCGCTCCAAGAGCTTGATACCGAGCGAATGCTCAAGGTCGCCGATTTGTTTGCTTAATGTCGGGTGGCTGACGTGCAGGCGTTCGCCCGCGCGGCGAAAGTTCAATTCCTCGGCGACGGCGAGAAAGTAGCGGAGATGTCGGAGTTCCATGTTGTCGGGAGACTTCGGTCTTACTGGTAACTCCTAGCTACCACGACGGTAGTGTCAAAGTCATTCCCTAGGTGCAGAGATTTTGATATTCTGGCGGGGCCATGAACGCCATTTCGACAGATACATCAACACACACACCGCTCAGCCAGCCAGCGCGCAAATCATCCGATCGCCCTGGGTATGTTGCCCCGGCTACGATGATCGCAGCCACACTCGTCATGCTCACCCTGCTCACAGGTTGCGGCAAATCCACAAAGTGGGACGCCAATCTCCCTAATTCCGGTGCTTTGCGAAACGCGACGGAAGTCGGGATCATTACGTTAACCGCTCGCGAGGTTACGCTCACGCAAGAATTACCCGCCCGGGTTTTCGCCTTTCGCGAGGCCGAGGTGCGCGCCCGCGTTGACGGTATCGTGCAGAAACGCTCCTTCGAAGAAGGCGCTTTTGTCAACGAGGGCGAAATACTCTACCAAATCGACCCCGCGACCTATCAGACTGCGCTCAACAGTGCACAAGCTTCTCTTGCGAAGGCGCGTTCGAATTCCGAGTCCACGCGTCTCAAAGTGCAGCGCTACCAGACGCTTCTCGAAAGTCACGCGACTAGCAGACAGGAATACGAGGACGCCCTAGCAGCACTACAGGCGTATGAGGCAGACGTGCTCTCCGCCGAGGCGCAGGTCGAGGCTGCGCAAATCGACCTAGGCTACACGCGCGTGATCGCGCCGGTAAGCGGCCGCATTGGAAAATCTGAAATCACCGAGGGCGCATACGTTCGCAGAAACGACGCCACGCTCATGGCGACCGTGCGCCAGTTCGACAAAGTTTATGTGGACATGACGCAATCAAGCGCCGACCAACTCCGCCTTAAACAATCGTATAGCCGAAACGAAATCCAACAGGCTGGCGAAACCGACAGTGCGCGCGTGTCGCTCACACTCGAGGACGGATCTACCTATGCGCTCGAAGGTACGCTGAAGTTCGCGGATATCGCCGCGAGCGCTGGCACAAGTTCTGTGACTGTTCGGGCGTTATTTCCGAATCCCGACGGCTACTTGCTCCCTGGCATGTTTGTGCGTGCCCGCATTGTCGAAGGCAAAAAGCCAAATGCCGTCCTCGCACCGCAAGCCGCAGTGATGCGCAATCAAAAAGGAGAACCCTATGCCTACATCGCACGCGAAGACGGTGTTGCCGAGCAACGCGCCCTCGCCGTATCCCGGTCCGTCGGAAACGAATGGCTCGTCGAGTCCGGCTTAAGTGCGGGCGAACACCTCATTGTTGACAACCTCCAGTGCATCGCGGACGGCGTGCGAATTGCTGCCGTGTCTGTTGAGAAAAACAAAACCTCTCCTTGGAGTGCAGTGGCAAAGCAAAGCGAAGACACCGCTTTGAGTGATTCGCAAATTTCCATCGCTTCTCACACTTCACCGCCGTCCGAAAACGACGTTGCCATCGTCGCCTCCCGCTAATCCCCAACCCCTCGGACGCCATGTCTCGCTTCTTCATAGACCGCCCGGTCTTTGCCTGGGCTATCGCAATCGCCATCATGATTTCCGGCATCGTCGCGCTCACGACACTGCCTGTGGAACAATATCCGCGCGTCGCCCCGCCGACCATCACCATTGCGGCGTCATATCCCGGTGCCGCCGCCAAAACTGTTGAGGATAGCGTCACCCAAATCATCGAGCAAAAACTTGCCGGCCTAGACTATTTGCGCTACATCGAATCGACCAGCGATTCCATGGGCGGCGCCAGCATCACGCTCACGTTCGATTCCGCCGCCAATCCCGACATTGCCCAGGTGCAGGTGCAAAACAAAGTGCAAACCGCCACGCCGCTTCTTCCGCAAGCCGTGCAAAGCCAGGGCATCACGGTCAGAAAGGCGTCGGGCAACATGCTTCTCGTCATGGCGGTCTATTCCGACGATCCCTCGCTCACCGGAGACGATATCAACGATTACGTCTTTAGCAATTTGCAGGACCCGATCAGCCGCGTGCAAGGCGTGGGCGACGTCATGTCATTTGGTTCGCAATACGCGATGCGCATCTGGTTTGACCCCTATAAGCTCGTTCAATACAACATGAGCGCCGTCGATGCGACGGCAGCCATCCGCGCGCAAAACGCGCAAGTCTCTGCTGGCTCCCTGGGCGCAATGCCTGCAGTCGCCGGCCAGCGTCTCGACGTAAGCATCACTACGCGCGGTCGCCTGCAAACCGCGGAGCAATTCGGAGCCATCGTGGTGCGCGTGCAGCCCGACGGCTCCCGCGTACACCTGCGGGATATCGCGCGTGTCGAACTCGGGCGCGAGACCTACAGCAGCTTCTCGCGCTTTAACGGCAAGCCTGCCTCTGGACTCGGCATCATGCCCGCCGAGGGTGCCAACGCCCTCGAGACCGTCACCGCCGTGAAAGCCAAAGTCGACGAACTTTCTGCGTTTTTCCCGAAAGGCATGAAGGTCGCGTATACGATTGATACAACGCCCTTCGTAACCCACTCGATCACAGAGGTCGTCAAAACAATCATCGAGGCGATGTTCCTCGTGTTCCTCGTCATGTATTTGTTTCTCGGCAGCATCCGTGCCACGCTTATCCCAACACTCGCCATTCCTGTCGTGCTCTTGGGCACCTTTGGCGTGCTCGCCGCCACCGGCTTCACTCTTAACACGCTCACGCTCTTCGGCATGGTGCTTGCCATCGGCCTGCTCGTAGACGACGCCATCATCGTCGTAGAAAACGTTGAACGCGTCATGGAGGAGGACGGCCTTCCGCCGCGCGAAGCCACGCGAAAATCCATGGGCCAGATTTCCAGCGCGCTCGTCGGTGTCGGCCTCGTGCTCTGTGCCGCGTTTGTTCCCATGGCATTTTTCGGAAACTCCAGCGGTGTCATTTACCGTCAGTTTTCCATAACCGTCGCCACCTCCGTTGCACTTTCCGTTATCGTGGCACTCATTTTCTCGCCCGCGCTCTGCGCGAGTCTGCTCAAGCCCGTCTCGAAAACCGGTGCGCATGGCCGCTGCGGATTCTTCGGCTGGTTTAATCGCACGTTTAACCGTGGCGCGGACCGTTACGCGGGTTTGGTGCAGTTTGTGCTTGGGCGCGGAGCGAGAATCACTGCCATCTGTGGCCTGCTCGCCGTCCCACTTGTGGCGCTCATGTATAAAAACCTACCCACCGGCTTCCTGCCCGACGAAGACAAGGCCTTCATGATGGGCATGGCACAACTCCCTCCCGGCGCCACCATCGAGCAATCGCAAGAAGTCGCGGACAAAATGCAGAACGCGCTTCTCGGCGAGATGAGCGACTCCGTGGACGCTGTGCTCACTGTCACCGGCTTCAGCTACGCCGGTAACGGCCAAAACCAAGTCGCCGCTTTCATTAAACTCAAGGACTGGGCCGAAAGAAAAGATCCCGGCCAAAGCGCCACGGAAGTCCAAGGTCGCGCCTTCCGCGCCTTCTCAAAAATCCGCGAGGCGACCGCCTTCGCCATGATTCCCGCGCCCATTCAGGAACTCGCCAACACTAGCGGCTTCGACTTTCGCCTCGTCGACAACGCCGGAGTTGGGCACGACGCGCTCGTCGCCGCGCAAAAGCAACTCATCACCCTCGCAGCGCAGCACCCCGCGCTCCGCGCCGTACGAAGCGCCACGCTCGACGACAAAGCCGAACTGCGTCTCGACATCGACTTCGAAAAAGCCAGCGCACTCGGCATCTCCGCCGACACCATCAACACTGAGCTCTCGCGCCTCCTCGGCGGCGCTTACATTGATGACTTTGTCGACCGTGGCCGCGTGAAAAGAGTCTACATCCAAGGCGATGCGTCCGATCGCATGCAACCCGAGGACCTCAACCGCTGGCATGTTCGCAACAGCAGCGGCGATATGGTGCCGCTCTCCGCGTTCACCAACACGCAATGGCAGTCCGGATCGCCAAAGCTCACCCGCTTCAACGGTGTCGCCTCACTCGCCATCTCCGGCGAAGCCTCGCCTGGATATAGCACAGGCGAAGCAATGGCCGCGATGGAAGAACTCACGCAACAGCTCCCTTCCGGTATTACCTACGCTTGGGCCGGCAGTTCCTACGAGGAAAAACTCTCCGG
>JAITVQ010000062.1 GCA_031285745.1 Puniceicoccales bacterium
TCCTACGACCAATGGTCCTCCGCCCAGGAATGTTCCACCGGAGTAGGTATTGGCGTTTGTGATGGTAAGTTTCCCTGTGCCGTACTTTTCGATGGTGCCGGTTCCGCTGATTATGCCGCCTGAAATGGTATAGTCGTGTCCGGTGCTGTTCTCAAAAGTCGCACTGCCGAGGACGATGCCTCCGGCTGCCACAGTGATGTTGCGTTGTGCTGCATTAGTGACCCTGTCGTCAAATACAGCATGATCCCCTGCGGAGTAGGATACATTGCCTACCGCACCGTCGATCCAGAAGTTTGCTCCCGTGGACGCAGGATCTCCCCATTGGGTATTGGGCGAGCCCAGCCAATAGAGGGTATTTGAGGTGCCTCCTTTTCGCTGGACATCCATGACAATGCTATTGGTCCCGGTATCGTTGCGTAATACGACTTCGTAGCGGGAATCGGAGTTGAGCAGGGATGTGCTCAGATTGGCCAAACTGCCGGCAGAGAAGGTGGTGTACTTGAACAGTGTATACGTTCCTTCCTGCAACCGACCTCCACTGAGGTACGGATCAATGATGGTGTTTCCTTGGAAGTTCAATGTCCCGGCGGAAATCAAGTCATTGGCCCCGGTGGCATTTTCCGAGAATGTGTATTTTATGGTGGAGTCTATCCCGGATACCGAGGATAGCGAGCCGTTGATCTGGAGTGTCGCTGCAGTGGATTCGGACAGAACCACATTGCCGTTGGAATCAAGGCCTGTGTCGCCGATATGGAGTGTGCCTCCGGCCAAGGTATATTTCCCAATCAGGGCATCAGATGCAGTACTGTTTCCTGCCGCGAGGAATTTATCCGTGCTGATTGTGATGCCGTTGGCCAATGTACTTACATCCAATTTGGCTCCGTCTGCAACAAGTGTGTAGGTGCTGGCGATGGAGGTGCTGGCGCCAGTCAAGGCCAACGTGCCGGTCTTTACTGCGGTGTTGCCGGTGTAGGTAAGCGCGCCGGATAGTGTGAGTGTTCCTGCTCCAGTCTTTACCAATTGGAAGTTGTTGGCATTGTTGGCAGTGCCCCCCATGGCTCCGCCAAATGTGTTGTTGGCAGCATTATTGACCGTCAGAGTGGCCAACACCGAGTTGCCGCCAATAACACTGTTATCAGTGCCTGTTCCCGATGTACTGAGACCCGAAACGGTTTGCTTGTGTCCGTTGAGATAGAGAGTCCCGCTGTTTGCGGCATCTCCCAGTACAACTTGGCCGACGCTGGATATGGCGTTGTCCGCCTGAATGGCCAACGTGCCTTGCTGGATTAGCGTGTTGCCGGTGTAGGTATTGTTTGTTCCATCCAATACCCACATCCCTGAGCCTGTTTTTCTGAGGGTGGTAATTCCTCCCGTATTGCCGTTATCCGTGATGGCAGAGGAGAATTTGTTTACACCTGGTAGGTTGGGATCAGAAAAATTCTTGGAGCCGCCCAAGGTGAAAGTGGCGTTTACCACTGCACTTTCGAAGGCAATCGCACCCGTGTTTAGGAATTGTAACCCGCCTGAATCATTTGTTCCGGAGGATTCGATAGTCGCACCGCCTAGAGCGATGGTGAATAACTTGTTCGTGTAGGAGAGTTCGGTGCTGGTGTCCCGGAGGATGCCTCCGTCGAGTGCCAGCGAAGATGCTGCCGTTGTACTGGTGCTTCCCAATACACCCGTTGTGAGGGTGTCAGTATTGGTCAATATTGCCGCCAATTCCAATACGCCTCCACTGACACGGGTCGTCCCTGTGTAATCACTGTTGGAATTGCTTAGCGTGAATGTACCGGTGCCTCTTTTGGTCAGATTGACGCGTTCCGAGCCTGTTTCTGCTGCGACATCGTTACTGCCGATTCTCCCCGAGAAGGACACTGCCGTTGTGTTGTCAATGATCAGTGTGCCTGAATTGGAAGTGCTGCCAGTATGTGTTACGGTCCCCGCTCCTGACATATCCCCTGTTAATGTTTGCAGTACCTGGGTGGTGTTTCCAGAGAGGGAAAGCAATCCGCCGGCCTTTAGCGTTACAGCATTTGAAATCGAAATAATATGGTCTATTCCGCTGGATGCGTTAAGGATGAGATTTCCCCCTGCGTTAATTGCAACACCTCCTTCTGCTTTGATGGCATCATTGGCGGAATTATTGGCAGTTAGCTTTGTTGCTACTATCAATTGTCCGGGGTCATCAGCAGTAGCTGTTAATGTAATTCTTCCTGCCGCTGGCAGGATATAGTTGGCGTTGCCATCGCCTCCTCCTTTTACATCGATCTCATTAAGGGTTAAATTTCCTGTCCCCGTGATGGTGCCGAAGTTGAATTTACCGGAAGACCCAATTGTTGCACTATCGGAGAGAATGATTTTTGCGACAGTTACCTCGGTGCCCGTACCTGAAGTGGCCAACGCTCCTTGTAAGGCTGGTTGCTGGGTTTCCGGATTGATCAGGGAATAGCCATCGCCTGCGATGGTCACTGTCTTGTTTGCATCCAGAGAGGTCCCATATATATCCAGTGTGCCTTTTTTTACGGTATAGCTTGTGGTACCTCCAAATGAGTCGGCTTTTGCCAATTCGAGCCTGCCGTCCTCGACCACCACCGGTCCTGAATATGTGGCAGAGTTCAACTCCAATCGGATATCCCCCGTTCCGAGCTTTGTGAGGCCCAATGTTCCTACATTATTGTTGATTTGCCCTTTGAACGTAAAAGAACTGTTATTATCTCCCAAGAACAATGTCGTTGCGGTGGACCCAGTTCCATTTTGAATAATTCCCGTGCCCGACTCGGCCAATTCGGGAATATAGGCATTCACATTCATCAATGCCAATGTTGTCCCCGAGGTTAGTGTAACCGCTCCTGTGCCTACTCCGTGCGGAATGGCCTCGGAATTCCCTACTTGTACCGTCCCTCCTCCAGAATTGATGGTCAATCCGCCCCGGAAGGTATTTACTCCGGTGAGGGCCAGTGTGCCTCCGTCAACCTTTGTCAATCCTCCGGGGCCGCTGATGCCGCCGGCGATGGTAAATACCCCCGTATATCCAATCCGGATTCCGCCGTCCCCTTGGCCAATATAAATCCCGCGATTGGCGTTCAGGGTGGGGAAGCTTCCTGTGCTGAATATGGCAGTACTGCTACTGGTCATGTTGCCGATATAACCGCCATCCAGAATAATATTTTGCGCATCAAATTGCGTGGGCACCGCACCAAAAGCCCTGTCGGAAGTCACACTGATCATGCCGGAATAGATTTCTGTTCCGCCTGAATAAGTACTTGTGCTGCTTTGCAGGACCCAAATGCCGCCACCTGTCTTGACGACGCGAAGCTTGCCATCTGTCGGATCTGTCAATGAAAGTATGAGCACCCCGCCGTTAACGCCACCACCTGAAGCAATAGAGGAGGAGCCGCTTGCACCGGTCAAAATAAGGTCCCGGTCTCCTGTTCCCGAATGCTCAATTGCGCTGGTTGCGTTGAACCTTACCATTTGGGAAGCCACTTCCAGTGTTGCGCCTCCTTGCCCGATTGTAAAACTCCGGTTGGTTTCGTTACTGGCGGCCGTGCTTGCGGTGGAGTTAAATCGCAGGGTGCCTCCATCAATTACCAAATTCGATGCTCCTGCCAGCCCTCCGCCCAGTGCACTGGCAGCTCCTCCGTTGCCGAGGAGGGTGGTTGCGCCTGTCAGCTCCACGGTTCCACCGTTAATTTCAACAATGCCGGTGAATGAATTTGCTCCGGAAATAGTGAGCGTGGCGTTTTGCACCCGCATGCTGGCAGTTCCGGCGATTCTTCCTCCGCTTTCATTGGTAAATATATAATTGCCGCCAAGAACCGTGACCAAGGTTGGCTTGACTTCTGCCCCGATGCGCACGTTTTGGCTCCCACTTCCCTCGAAAGTTACCGCATCGCCTTGTTTGAAGGCAGCGGGGGTAGGCGGATTGGAGCTGGTGTTCCAATTGGTGTTGTCAGCCGCTACGTTCCAGATATTGGAGACCTCATTCCCGTTCCAAGTCAGGCTGGAATTTCCATTGGTGACATTCAATACGATCTGTTTACCGTCGGGAGTTACATAAACACTCTCTCCCAAGCCCAAACTGGTGGTTATGGAGGACAAGGCGCCTGGTGTCAGAGAACCCTCCGTAAGGGTAACCAATGTGTATGTTCCATTGGTGATAACTCCGTTGGGGAGTATGATGTTAAGTGGGTTGGTCCCATTTATCGTCATCGACCCGGTCGTAATGCTATCGTAAGCACCACTTCCCGTTCCTTTTATCGTGAAAACCAAGGTGTTGCTGTTCAACGCAAGTGTCTTTGCAACGGACAACACCTCCACATTGGCTGGATCTCCTGCACTCAATGTATGTCCATTGGAAAGTGAGAGTGAACCGATCACATCATAGGCAGGCGGGCTGCTCATACTTTTCAGATGCCCGAGAGTGGATGTCTTGGCAGCTCCGTCCAGGGTGAGAGTCCCCAGCGAAGTCATGTCGCCAAATGTTGTTCCTTGCGAGAGGCTCAATACGGCTCCGCCCTCGAGTTTCAACTCAGCCAACCTTGAGGTTGCCGTTGCCATCCACAGATTACTTCCGCTCTTGACCGCCCAACCTCCAGAGGTGGTGTTGGTAGCGCTGGTTACTTTCAGGGTTCCTGCATTGACGTTGGTGGGCCCTGTGTAACTGAGTGCACCGCTGAGGACCATGGTACCCGCGCCTTCCTTGGTGATTCCAGCAGTAACGCTCGCCGCTTCTGGCGAAATTTCTGCCGAGACCTGTAAATCCTCACTGGCTGCACCGTCTTCAACGGTGAAAGTTATCTGATTATCACGTAGCTTGATTCTTCCAGCGATAACAGAAGATGTAGCCGCTGCATGTGTATGCACACTTGTCCCGCCGCCGAAGGAAAACCGCCCGTCGGCATGGGTGGTTTCCATTTTACTGCCAGTGAGGTGGTAGGCGATACCCCATCCGGAGTCCCCGGTTGCTGTGTGGGTAAATGTTCCTCCATTGAGGATGTTGAGGACATTTACTTTTACGTCCGTTCCATTCCAGCCGAGCCCATTTGCAGTGGAGGAAACTACCTTTGCGGTGGCACCATCAATGGTAAGTGTTCCTCGCAAAGCACCTGTTGCTCCTATTCCTGTATCCGCTAATATTTCAAGTGTGCCTTCCTTGACGATGGTGGTGGTCTGGCCGGCCAAGGTATTGGTGTTCTTGGCAATCGTCATGGTGCCGGTGCCCTCCTTGACGAAAGTTCCTCCTGTAATGAGGCGAGTCCCGCCCAACAATGTTTCCAAGGAGTAGGTTCCCGTATCCGGGAGCTTATAAACCAAGGTTGCCGTTGGGGCCACTGTGATGGTTCCTGTACCTCCGAGCTTTCCTGTTTTTGTCCCATCTCCCACTTGCACGGTTCCGTCGTTGATCGTAACGGTTCCCGTAAAGGTGTTGTTGGTGAGGATGGTCATTTTCCCCGTGCCTGATTTAACCAAGCCGCCTGTTCCGCCTACCAAATCAGCGTCGGGAGTGTTATTGGCAGAGGCGAATATATAGTCATGCCCGGCGCTGTTGTTTATTGCCCATGTGCCGGGTTTAACCGCCCCGTTTATCAAGATGGTCCCGGCTTTGCCTGTATCGTCAAAGGTTACGTTGTCTTGGGCATAAAACCGGTCGGGGGTGTTTCCATTCAACCAGTTTTGCGGCCCCGTTGGCGAGGTGTTGCTGGAGCTTATCCAATTATAATTATCGGTACCCGAGACTGAGCCTGCCCATACCAGGTTGGCTGCCGCCCCGGTGACTACGAGCCTGATGGCACTCGCACTTTTCTGTACGCTATAACTTGCCCGTCCTTCATTCCAGGAAGCGTCGAGCAGTGATGTGAAGTCCCCGACATCCGTTGAGATGGAATTTGCCGAAAAGAGTGTATAGGTTCGAGTAGTTACGTTTTCAGGAGTGACCCCGGAAAATGTCAGCCCGATTTTCGCACCGTTATTGATTGTCAACACATCCGATACGCTGACCAAGTCGTTGCCGGTGGAGGAAGAGGCCGCATTCAAATCAAACACCACCCTGTCCGTAACAGTTAATTTATTGAATGACATGCTGCCAGCGGTGGTGGCGCCTCCCGGTTGCAGGGTTCCGTTAATGATGGCCTCCCCGCTGCTCATTACCAAATTGCCTCCCAGCGATGTTCCTGCTTCCGCAGTGAGCTTGCCGGTAAATCCGGAGAAAGTGTCTATTCCCGAATTGATGTTTAATGTCGAGGTTCCCTGTAGCTTTATATCACCGACCCCGGTAATTGTTCCATCCAGAGTCAGGGAGCCATTTCGGTTGAACAGCAGGCTTTGCCCGGTGGGAATGCTGATACCCCCGGTTCCCATGGTGCCGGTTGTTCCGCCATTGCCGATCTGGACAGGCCCTGCGGTTATTGTCAGCGTATTGGACCATGTGTTTGCCCCTGCCAGGATCAGGGTGCCTGTGCCGATTTTACTTATGGGGAAGGTCCCGCCCAGTGCACCGGTTAGCGTTACTGTGTTGGCCTCGGTATCGATCTGCTTTGCGGCAAAGGTGATGTTAATGTTTTGGGGGATGGTATATGATCCCGCAAAACTCAGGGTGGCTATCCCTCCCGAATCGAACTTCACAGTATTGGTTGCCGCTCCGAGCGCATTGGCATTGGCAATGCGGAGTGATCCCTGATTGATGGTAATACTTGCCGCCGTGAAGGTATTATCCCCTGATAATATCAAAGTACCTTTATCGTCACCGGATGCCGTATTTGACTGGAAAGTCGTACCTGAGCCTCCGCCCGAGATGACTCCTGATAATGTCAGGTTGTTTCCTGCTCCTGATTTGGAAGTAAAGATGATTGTCCCTGAGACATTCCCAAGGGCAATCTTGTTGGTAATTATGGAGCCTGTTGCGAGTGAGGAGGCGTTGAAGGTCCCGGCTGTGTTGACCGTGAATGTCCCTGTTCCCAAGGCATTGACGTGCTGAATGGTCACATTACCGCCGCTTGCCCAGGTTACTCCGCCGGTATGGGCGTAGTTATCGCCTGCAAGAATAATGGTAGTGCCTGCCTCGCCTGCCTGTCCGCCTGCTGTGGTGTCACGTTCAAGGGTGATTAGTCCACTTCCGGAGATTTGTCCTGCAACGATCAGGTTCTTGCCAGCCCATTTGCTTCTAAACGAGGCGCCTCCTGATGCTACTTCAATATTTCCGGTCAGCCGGGTTAATCCGTCCCGGTTTAGAATAATGCCATTGTCGAGTTTGATTTGATTGGCAAAGTTAGTCTCAAAAGTAGAGGTTGTCGTAAACCAGAGGTGAAGCATCCCGCCGCTCTGGACTGTTACCAATCCGGTTCCCAGCGCAGAGGCCGTGGCGGTTACGTTTGTTCCCGCTCCACCCAGACCGAGAGACAGAACACCTCCGTTGATAAACGTTCCCCCCGAATAGGTGTTTGCCGCGGTCGAACTTGCCACGCCATTGGCGTTGGTATCTGCAATGGCAAGCGTCATCCAACCGGCGCCTGTCTTGGTCAAGGTCCCTGTTCCCGTAAGGCTTCCGGTGGCGTAATTGAAAATCCATCCATTTGTGGTAACACCACTTGTATATGCCGGGGCTACCGTATTGTTTATGGTGATGCTGGATGCGTTTATTGAGGCTGCAATGGCAATAGTCCGGTTGCTGGATGCAGGGGCATCTCCAAAAATAGCAGCATGGGCACCATTGGTCCAAGGACTTAATACGGTACCACCGTCAATATACCAGTTAAGATCGGTGGTATTCCAATTGCCCGTAGCGTCAGTTTTCCCCCAAGTATAATTGGCGGCGGACGCGAGAGGCGCCATGGCGAGGACTCCGGCTGCCGTGAGTAACGCACGCAAAGATTTACGCGAAGGGTTTTTTGAGGGGAGGCTTCGACGAGACATAACAAGTATTGTTTTAAAGTTTTTGTAAGAAAAGTGACAAGAAATACTCCAAGGGTGTAAAGTCGTGGTGAATGCTATCTTGGTCTTCGACTGGCTATTCGCGATAAATAGCTAATGGTAAATGGCAAGCGGTTGCATTTGCCTGCGGACAAAGCATTGCCTCTGCGGTGGGCAGAGTCTTGTGTGTGCAACGAGAGCATCGTGTTTATGGGCAAGTTGGGGGTATGTCAGACGTTCTTTTCTGTGGCTGAAATTATAAATGGCAAGCCGTGATTTTGAAACGAATACGTAACAGTAAAAACTTTGAATTAGTTTGGCTAATCTGTCTTATCATCAGCTTTGTAGTCAGGCAAAATTCCGGCCTAATATGTCCCAAGGCAACCTTTCCATATGTGCACTGGGTGTTGATGAAATATTCTTCCTCATTGAGAAAAATCTCCAAGTGCCATGCCGATGTCTAAAATGTAGAAAAAGGGGAGGGGAGTGACAAGGCGTGACGACGATTTTGCACACCGTCGGAACCATCAACCACAAAGTGGATCATGGAATTGTACGCAGTAGAAAGCACCAACCACAAAGTTTTCGCACGATCGTACGGCTCCGAAATGACCGTTCCTAAAGTTTTCATGGTTTTGTCCAGCTCCGAAGGTACCAACCACAAAGTGGATCATGAAATTGTACGCAGTAGAAAGCGCCAACCGCAAAGTTTTCGTCCGATCGTATGGCTCCGAAAGTACCGTTCCCAAAGTTTTCATGGCTTTGTCCAACTCCGAAGGTACCAACCACAACGTAGATCATGGAATTGTACGCAGTAGAAAGCGCCATCCACAAAGTTTTCGTCCGATCGTATGGCTCCGAAAGTACCATCCACAAAGTTTTCGAGGTCTGTACGGCTACAAAAGGAACATCCGTGAATAGAGATAGTCGTTTCGAAATGAGTGAAAAGATGAATAAACGATAGTATTCCTGAGGGTTAGCGTCTGCGGGAGAAGGGATAAGTAAGTTTAAAATAAAAAAGTTAAAGTTTAGGATAATTCTCAGGAGCACTCAGCCCATGGTTTGTTGGGGTGGTTTGAGAAAATATCCAACTTGGGATATTTAATTGCTCAACCTTGTCATATCCATGACATCCGAAAACCTCTCATTGAGCGTTAAAAGTTAAACGTTCAATGTTGAGCGTTTTTACCAATCGCCTCAAACAGAGCACACCTCTTTGGCGCTCTACTCAAGTCAGACTTGGCAACTATGCCACCGTCGGCTTGGGGCCGGCCAGCCAACTGGCAAACTTGCGGGTTTGCTCAATCGTCCCGACCAGCAGCAATCCGTCGCCCTCGACAAGAACCTCTTTCCCAGTCGGATTGATGATCTGCTTATCCCCGCGCTGGATGCCCACCACGCGCACCCCGGTATTTTGGGTAATCTGGAGTTCAGCAAACGATTTGCCACTGTGCGGACTCTTTTCCACGACGCAGGTTTCCAACACTGCCCGGCTGAATATTTCCTGGGAGGGGCGGGTATTATCCTTCGATTCCAGAAACTCCCGGGCCGCGGCGATCTCGTCGGTTTTGCCCAGCAGGAGCAATTTGTCGCCAGGATAGAGTCGCGTGTTTGGCCCAGGGGTGAGAATGCTGTGTCCGTTGCGCTCGATCTCGACCACGGAACTCCCAAACCGACTGGGAATGGCCAATTCATGCAAGGTTTGTCCGGAATGCGCGGTGTTGTCGGGAATTTCGCATTCCTGCAGATGAATATCCCAATCTTCCAGCCCTTGGTCGATATTGGCCCGGGCCTCGGCCTTGGCCTCGGTGGGAGAATTCTGGGTGGTGAGCACTTCCTGTACCGTGGCCCGCCAGGAGCTGTGCCAGTAAATGAGGCGGTGGGAGAACACGGCGATAATGATGGCAGTTGCACCCAGGATAGCCACCCAGCCCCAGAGCGTAAACGTGGTGGCGGCCGTCGGCAGCAGCGGATACAGCCAGAAACCAATACCAATGGCGGCGGCGGCCTTGACACTGTGGGCAACCAGCTTGCGCGGCAGCAGATGGCTCTCGATCTGCTCGGCGAGAATCATGGCCGTGGCCGAAACATTGCGCCACAAGGCGAACAGGGGGACCAGCACAAGGAACCCGATGGCGCTCCAATAGATGGTCTCCAAGAGGGAGGAGTCCAGCCACGAAAACCACCCGCTGTTGGGCTCGCCTGCCGTGGGCAGCACTCGCTTTTCAATGGCGGCGAGAATCTGGCCTGAGAAAATCAGGATCCCCGAGACCAGCAGCATCTCGACGAATATCTGGAAAAGGCGGGGACGAATCAACTTCCAGCCGATCTTCTTCGAGGGCCGGTTCTGCAATTGTTTCAACCATTCATGGTAGGCTAGGGTAGCCCGGGAAATCCACTTCGGCTCAAGCTTGTCGGCCAGTGCCAGGATCGGGTCGGCGAAACGATTGATGATGGGGGTGGCCAGTACGGTAAAGATGGAGAGCGCGACTGCGACAGGGTAGAAATAATCTTCCAGCACGGCGGCGGCTATCCCGGCTTGGGCGATGATAAACGTGAACTCGCCCAAGGGTGTCAGCAGCAATCCGCCCCGCCGGGCTTCCTTGGGGTGCACTCCCACGATAATCAGCGCGAGTCCGCAGGCAAAAGGACGGACGAACAAGGCAAAGCCGACCAGGATCAGAATGAGCAGCCATTGGTCCAGTAGCAGGCTGGGGTTGATCATCATCCCGATGGACACAAAAAATATGCTGCTGAAAATACTTCGGACACTGTCGAAAGACTTTTCCAAGACATCCCTTTGCGGCACTTCTGCAATGATTGCGCCGAACAGAAATGCGCCCAATGCCGTGGAAAATCCGGCCTGGGCGGCACAAACCGCCAGAAATAACAACAGCCCAGCTACCACGATGGTCCGGATCTCGGGATCACCGGACATGTCCAGACGCTTGAGCAGCTTGGGTACTATCAACAGGCACAACCCAAGGATGAGTACCACATAGGAAGTAATATTGGCAAAAACCGTCCCGATCCCGCCTTTTTCTTCCTCCTCCTCTGCATGGGGCCGGGCGGACTCTGCCCCGGCAGGCACATCCTTGCTGGTTTCGCCGACGGTGTCTGTTGTCGGGGTGGTCGTGTCAGGAGCGGATTGGTCCGGTGCCACGAAAACTTGAGAGGACCCAGTGCCCGCGGGCGCTGCTTCGCTTACCAGTGCGGTGGGTGCCGTCTGGTTCTGGGCTTCCATTTTGTCTGCCGAGAGGGCGGCATTGCCGCCTATCGTCGCCAAGATGGTCAGCATGGTCACGGCCACGATATCCTCCTGGATGGTCATCGCGAGCGACATCTGTGCCGTCTTGTTGTGCGTGAGGTGGAGCTCCTCCATCACCTTCGCGATCACTGCCGAACTGGACACCATCAGCATTGCCGCCACATACAGGCTTATCTTGTATTCCCACTCCATCGCATACCCCAGCAGCAACGTGAACTGGAACATGAAGATGGCGCCCAGGGCCGTCGCGATCATCGTGGCGACCCCCATCTTGGCCAGCTTGGTGATGCTTAGATGAAGACCGATTGCGAACATCACGAACACCAGCCCCACCTGCGACAGCTCCTCGATACGCTCCTGCGAGGTGATCATCTTGATCGGCGTATAGGGCCCGATCACCACCCCGGCCAGCAGGTATCCTACGATGACCGACAGGCCGATTTTCTTGCAGATGATTCCCGCTATGCCAGCGGCCAGCAATAAAATGGCGATGTCTTGGACAAGGGTGATGTTCATTACAGGGGAAGTTAAAGGAGACAGTTTATTTAATTTTAAATAAAAAAACTTAAAACACTTAAAATTCTCCGGAAAAACCTGATTGGGGGAGCAAGCCGGATGTTTGATTAGGTATTTATCTGTTAAATTTCTTTGCTGATTAAAATCGAACTATTCGTAAAAATTTCTGTTAAGTTCCCGACCATGCGACTCAAAACGCTTGCCCTTGCATCGCTCCTTTCCACTGCGTCATTCGCCTTGGCCCAGACGGCTGCCGATGACGCCGGCCGCAACTATGGCGGCTCGGCCTCCGAGAGCCCCGATGCATTGATGTACTCTCCCTCCTACGAGGAGTGCCTGAAATCGGGAAAACCTGTCATCACCCGCCAGGCCATTTACCATGACGGATGGATTGACCTGAACAAAAACGGCAAGAAGGACGTTTACGAGGATCCCACTGCCGACGTCGAGGCGCGGGTGGAGGATTTGCTCCGCCAGATGAACGTGGAGGAGAAAACCGTCCAGCTCGCCACGCTCTACGGCTATTCCCGTGTGGTGAAGGATTACCTGCCCACTCCGGGATGGAAAAAGGAACTTTGGAAAGACGGCATCGGGAACATCGACGAACACCTGAATGGGTTCTATTATTTCAAGAACGACAAACTCCCCGGTAATGCCTACATCTGGCCAGCCTCCAAGCACGCCTGGGCCATCAACGAGGTGCAACGCTTTTTCATCGAGGATACCCGGTTGGGAATTCCTGCCGACATGTCCAACGAGGGCATCCGCGGCATCGAGGCAGTCAAGGCCACCAATTTCCCCACGCAGCTCGGCCTCGGGCAGACATGGGACCGGGACTTGATTCATCAGGTCGGGGTTATCACCGGACGCGAAGCCGTGGAATTGGGCTACAACAATGTCTATGCGCCCATCATGGACGTGGGTCGTGACCAGCGGTGGGGACGCTATGAGGAAGTTTACGGCGAATGCCCCTTCCTGGTTTCAGAACTGGGTATCCAGATGGTCAAGGGCATCCAGGCCCAAGGGGTGGTTTCCACGCTCAAGCACTTTGCCATCTACTCCGACAACAAGGGCGCTCGCGAAGGTTATGCCCGGTGCGACCCGCAATGCGGACCCAGGGAGGCCGAGGCCATTCACCTCTGGCCCTTCGAGCGCGTCATCAAGAATGCCAATCCGCTTGGCATCATGAGTTCCTACAACGACTATGCCGGGGAGCCGATCCAGACGAGCCATTACTACCTGACGGATGTTCTCCGGGACCGGATGGGCTTCAAGGGCTATGTCGTCAGCGACAGTCTCGCGGTGGAGTGGCCTTACCAAAAACACCGGACGGCGAAAGACCGTAAGGATGCGGTGCTTCAGTGCATCATGGCGGGTCTTAACATTCGCACCAATTTCGACCATCCCAACAACTATGTCCTGCCCCTGCGCGAACTCATCAAGGAAGGCGCTGTTCCGATGAGCGTCGTGGATGACCGCGTTCGCGATGTCCTGCGCGTGAAATTCTGGCAGGGCCGCTTTGACCGACCTTACCGCGACATCAAGCCGGCTGATGCGGAAGTGATGAGCGAAGCCAACTTGGCCGTGGCCAAGCGGGCTTCCTACGAGTCCATCGTCCTTCTCAAAAACGACAACAACGCCCTCCCGTGGAACTGGAGCAAGGTCAAGACCATTGCGGTCTGCGGTCCCAATGCCGATGCTAGGGACTACGCCCTCGGCCACTACGGCCCGCTGGATGTTCCCGTCAGCACGGTGAAAACCGCCCTGGAAGAACGCGCTGCCAAGCACGGGGTCAAGGTGCTTTACGCCAAGGGTGCGGATCATCTTGATTCCAAATGGCCGGACACGGAAATCTACAATGAAGGCCCGACTGAGAAGGAACAAAAGATGATCGACGAGGCCGTCGCCAATGCCCGGCAGGCGGACGTAGCTGTCGTCGTGGTGGGAGACATGACCCGCGGCAATCCGGGCATTCGCGGTACGGTGGGCGAAAACTGTTCCCGCACCGGACTGAATCTTACCGGACATCAGGATGCGCTGATCCGCGCGATTGCCGCTACCAAGAAACCCATCGTCATCGTTCACATCAGCGGACGTCCCAACACCATCAACTGGGCCAACCGCCTCAGCCCGGCGATCATCCAGGCCTTCTTCCCCGGCATGTTCGGCGGCGACGCCGTTGTGGACACCATCTTCGGCGACTATAACCCGGGTGGCAAACTGACGGTGACTTTCCCCAAGACGGTCGGTCAGGTGAAAATGAATTTCCCCACCTTGCCGGGGGCACAAAACGAAGTCGGTGGAGTCTCCGTGCGCGGACTCCTTTGGGGCTTTGGCCACGGCTTGAGCTACACGGACTTTGCTTTCAGTGACCTGAAGCTCGACTGGCCGGGTAAATCCTCCGGACGCAAGCCGACTGTCAGCGACACCATCAAGGTCTCTTGCGTGGTCAAGAACACTGGCGACCGGGCAGGAGACGAGGTTGTGCAACTCTACACCCGTGACATCGTCAGCTCGGTGATGACCTACGACAAAAACCTTCGCGGTTTTGAACGAGTCAAACTCCAGCCGGGCGAAAGCAAGACGGTCTCGTTTGAACTGATCCCGGAATATCTGGAACTCATCAACCACGACTACAAGCGGGTGGTGGAGCCGGGCAAGTTCCGGGTCATGATCGGCAACAGCTCCATGGATATCCCGACCCCCAAGGACAAGGCCGGAAAGAATCTTCCCAAGGATCCGAAAGCCCGCGGCATCTGGCTCACTGCCGATTTCGAAATGGTGGAGAAATAAGTTTTAGATTATCTCCAGGAAAAACAATGGGGACGGCATATGCCGTCCCCATTGTTTTTGGAAGTCTCACCCTTGTGTTGCCGTTATTGTTTCAGCGAGTCGAGGAAGAGTCCGATCCGGTCACAGGCCTTGATGATGTTCTCGTAGCTGGTGGAGAAACTGGCCCGGCAGAAGCCGGCGCCGCTGGTGCCGAATGCCGTGCCGGGAACCATGGCGACTTTTTGCTCCTGGAGCAATTGCTTGGCAAAGGCCAGCGAGTCGAGTCCCGTGCTGGTGATGCTGGGAAACGCGTAGAACGCGCCGCGCGGGAGATGGCATTTCAGGCCGAGTTCGTTGAAGCGACGCACGATCAGGTCGCGCCGTTCACGGTACTTGTCGCGCATGTGCAACATCGCATCCCTGCCGTTGGTCAGGGCCTCAATGGCAGCTTCCTGGCTGACGATGGAGGCGCACATGATGGCGTATTGGTGGATCTTCAACATGCCTTCCATCACGCCCGCTGGGGCGCAGGCATAGCCGATGCGAAATCCGGTCATCGCAAAGGCCTTGGAGAAACCATGCAGAAAGACCGTGCGCTCCCGCATGCCGGGCAGGCTGGCGATGCTGGTGTGCTCGCCCTCGAAGGTGAGTTCGGAGTAAATCTCGTCACTGACTACAAGGAGGTCTTTTTCCTGCGCGAACGCAGCGATCTGGGTGAGTAGTGTCTTATCGGCGGTCCCTCCGGTCGGGTTGGTCGGGAAGTTGAGCAACAACACGCGGCAGCCCGGCTGCCAGGCGGCACGGAGTGCCTCGACGGTGAGCGCGAAGTTGTCCTTGGCTGACGTGGGCACGGGAATGGCCTCGGCGTGGCAGAGGGCGACACTCGGCGAATAGGAGACGTAGCATGGCTCGTGATAGAGCACCTTGTCGCCGGGATTGAGCACGGAGCGCAACAGGATGTCGAGCGCCTCGGAAACGCCGATCGTGGTCATGATCTCCGTTTCCGGATTGTAGGCGATATTGTAGTTTTTCTCGACGTAGCGGGAGATACTCTCGCGGAGAAGTTTCAGGCCACGATTATCGGTATAGCTGGTCTTGCCTTTTTCCAGTGCCTGGATAGCGGCCTCTCGGATGGGGTAGGGCGTGACAAAGTCAGGCTCCCCGATTCCGAGGGAAATGGCGTCGCGCATCTGCGAGACGATGGCAAAGAAGTCACGGATGCCCGACTTCGGCAGTCCGCTGACATGCCGCGCTGTAAAACGGGATGAATTGTCCATCGGTGGCCTCGATTACGGGCTGACAGCCGGTTTGTCCGGGTCGTTGCGTCCGTTGTTAACGGTGTAGCCTGATTCCTTGTAGGCGCGAAGCATGAAGCAGGTGGCCGTGGATTGGACACCCTCTATCTTGGCGAGGCGTTCGTGGACAAAGGAGGCGACTTTGCGCAGGTTCTCGTCCTTGACGACAACGAGCAGGTCGAAGGCTCCCGAGAGCAGGTAGCAGGTTTCCACCTGCTCAAACCGGCTGATGCGTTCGGCGATATGGTCGTAGCCGAATCCGCCCTCGGGGCGCACCTTTACCTCAATCAACGCGCGGACGAATTTATCCTCGTCAAAGCTCGGGTTGAGCACGGCGCGCCATCCCAAGAAAATACCGTCTGCCTTCAATGCTGCAAGCTGGGCGTCGACTTCGGCTTGCGGGAGCGCAAGGACTTGGGCGAGCTGGGCGGCATCGAGAGGCTCGCCTTCGAGCAGGAGTTTGAGAACGGCGTTCATGGGTGGTTTGGTTGAGAAAAGGCTGATGCTTTTAAATCATTAGCTAGGATTATGTGGAGGGAGTCTGCCGGCGTTTGCGAACGGCGGCGGCGAGTTCCTCGATGATGGGAACCGTCTGGTCAAAGGAAATGCAGGCATCGGTGATGCTCTGTCCGTAGACGGCCTTGTCCGGCGTGGTGTAGGCCTGGTTGCCTTCGACAAGGTGACTTTCCAGCATGACGCCCACGATGGCGCGGGAGCCTCCGGCAATCTGTTTCGCCACGTCGGCGGCGACGATGGGCTGACGCTTGTGGTCCTTGGCGCTGTTGCCGTGCGAGCAGTCGATCACGGCGACGCCGGGCTGCTTGGCTTTCTCAAGGAGGGCCACCGCCTCGGCGACGTGCTTGGCCTCGTAATTGGGTCCGGTGCGGGAGCCGCCACGCAGAACGATGTGCGTGTCGTTGTTGCCCGCAGTTTGAAAAATGGCGGTGACCCCGTCTTTCGTTACCGAGGCAAACCAGTGTGAGTGTTTGGCCGAGCAAATGGCATCGACGGCCATCTGCATGTTACCCGTGGTGCCGTTCTTGAAGCCGACCGGCATGGAAAGGCCTGAGGCGAGCTCGCGGTGTACCTGACTTTCCGTGGTGCGCGCGCCGATGGCCCCGTAGCAAACAAGGTCGGCGATGAATTGCGGGGTGATGACGTCGAGGAATTCGGTGGCTGTGGGGATTCCCATGTTCACGACATCAAGCAGGAGCTTGCGGGCCATGTGCAGACCCCGGTTGATCTGGAAACTCTCGTCGATAAAGGGATCGTTGATCAGGCCCTTCCAGCCGACGACAGTGCGCGGTTTTTCAAAATAGACGCGCATGACGATGACAAGGTCCTGTGCATATTTTTGCACGAGGGGGAGTAATCGGGTGGCATATTCCTCGGCGGCCTTGGGATCATTGATGGAGCAGGGGCCGGTGACAACGAGCAGGCGGTCGTCTCGGCGCTGGATGACATCACTGATCTGACGGCGGGCAGAGGCCACCACTTCGGTGGCACCTTCGGACAAGGCCAGTTCCTCCAGCAAAATCGCGGGCGATACAAGCGGGCGGCGGCTCTTAATGCGAAGGTCGTCAGTCGTGTAGAACATTGGTATTTCCGAAAAAGCCAGAAATTAAACTGCCTTCCGGAGACATAGTCAACTATTCGGATAACTCTGCCCGGTGTTTTATGGCGGCTTTTGTAAGAGGCGCGATTCGTGGAGGAAAAGGGCAGGGATGAGCATTTGGATTTTTATTTGAGGCGGCAACCAGATGCCATGGATTGATAAAATGCAGGGAGGTGCATTGAATTTATCAATACCCGGAAGCACAATTCATGCTGGCCAACTTCCCCGCCAATATCACTGTCCGGGTCATGTTTTTGTCGGTTCTTTTTTCAGATTGCTGCATCTGGTGTACCCCCTGGTTTTATGGTTGGGTTTTGTTGGGGGTGCTGGGGTTGGGCATATTTGCCTTTCTGGTCGCAACACTATGGCACAGCCGCAAGGTGGAGCCGGGTTTCCGGTATTGGGAGATTGCCCTGAAGGTCTTTATTTACGTGGTGATGCGCTGCCGTTACCGGTTTCAGGTCTCGGGACAGGAGAATGTACCCAGGACGGGCGGAGTGATGCTGGCTTCCAATCATGTGACCTATCTGGACGCCGCGCTGGTGCCGGCGATGTGTATGCGCCCCGTGCATATGATGGCGTGGGCAGCCTATGAGAATTCCCCCATCATGAGCCGGATTACCCGGATGTTTCGCGCCATCCTGGTCTCTTCCACTCGGGCGAAGGACGCCATCCGCCTGGCCACGGAAAAATTGCAGGAAGGCAAGGCGGTCGGGATTTTTCCGGAAGGCCAGTTGTCGAGGGACAGCAGCAGTATGGCGGCATTTCAGGGTGGGTGTGAGTTGATCGCGCGGAAAGCCGGGGTGCCGGTTGTCCCTGTGTATATTGACGGCATGCGGGGATCGTTTTTCGGATATTCCCGGGGAAAACCTTTTCAAAAGTGGCCGAGGTGGGGGCGTCCCTCGGTGACGATTTTGTATGGGAAGCCCATTTTCCCAACCAAGACGAAGACTGTCCGGGATCATGTGGCGGAACTGGGCGCGATTGCGTATGCCCGCCGGGCAGAGTTTCGGGGACATATCGGGCATGCCATGGCCTGCGGGTTGGCCCGGTTCGCTCGCAAGGAGATACTGGTGGACCGGAGCGGCCCGACACGGGCTCCGTTTTCGGGGGCGTTGTTGCTGGCACTGGCGCGTTGGTGTTCCCGGGATTGGAAAAAGACGGTTCCTGAGAACAGGGTGGGGATTGTGCTGCCGCCGGGAGTGGGGGCGTTTGTGGCGAATATCGCCTGCGTGATGGCGGGGAAATCGCCGGTCAATTTGAACTTTACGCTGGGCCGCGCCCAGGTCGAGGCGTGTATTGCCAAGACAGATTTGAAGACGTTTGTGACTGCGGGAATTTTCCGGGAGAAGCTGGGGGAGAAGTTTCCTGACTTTCCTTGGGATTCGATGGAACGGATTATCGACATCGCCGAGGTGTTGAAGGGGGCGCCCAAGTGGCGACTCGCACTCCTGCTGGGGATGATCCATGTATTGCCGGGCCGCTTGCTATGCCGGTTGTGGGGAGTGCCGGACAAGGGTGGTGATGCCGAGGCGGCGGTGTTGTGTACCAGCGGAAGCTCGGGATTGCCCAAGGGGGTGCCGTTGACCCATGCCAATATTCTGGGGAATTGCTGTCAGTTTAGTGAAACGGGAATTGTGCCGGAGAATGCGTCATTGCTGGGTAATCTGCCGATTTTTCATAGCTTCGGCTTTACAGTGTCCTTGTGGTTTGCGCTTTCCAACGGAATCCGGGTCGTGACAACCCCGTCCCCGATTGAGGTGGCGCGAAATATTTCCGCTATCCGGGAAGAGAAGGTATCGATATTGATAGGTACGCCGACGTTTTTCCGGTCGTACATGAAGAAGGCGAGTCGTGAAGACATGGCCTCGGTCCAGGTGGTTGTCGCGGGCGCGGAAAAGACCCCGGCGAATTTTGCCGAGGAATGGGAATCCAGGTTTGATTCCCGCTATTTTGAAGGATATGGCGCAACGGAAACAACGCCCGTGGTCGGGGTGAATTTGTTCGATGTGGTGGACAAGGATGCCTTTGGAGGAGTTTTTGTGCGAGGCCGATTAGGGTCCATTGGGCGTATGCTGCCGGGAATGGCGGCTCGCTTTACAAGTCCGATCGACAGTGAACCTACACCCTCCCTGGAAGGTGGTGTGCTTTGGCTGAAGGGTGTGAATGTTTTTCCAGGTTACATCAATGATCCGGAACGAACGAAAGAGGCGTTGACTGAAGATGGCTGGTATTGCACTGGAGATTTGGCCCGGTTGGATAATGACGGATTTTTGTTTATCGAGGGACGCCAGGCGCGCTTTTCCAAGATCGGTGGAGAGATGGTGCCGCACGGGACCGTGGAAGATGCTATCCGTCGCGTACTAGGTTTGCATTTCGGCGATGACATGGAGCAACGTATTGCGATTGCCTCTCGCGAGGATGACGCAAAGGGGGAAAGCCTTGTCTTGCTGACGACGATAGAGGTCAACGCCGATAAGTTACGTGCAGACTTGGTTGCGGAGGGGTTAAGTAATCTGTGGATTCCCAAGATTATCCGGCGCGTGGAGAAAATTCCCGTGCTGGCGACAGGCAAGCTGGACCTCCAAGGGCTAAAGGAATTGGCGAAGGAGCAGTGAAATTACGAATGCCAAATTAGGAATGAAGCATCTTAAGAGATGCTTCACTTTTAGATTTTAAATTCCCTTCCTGCTTAAACTGCCCGGCTGGCCGAGCGATCGAGGAGTGCCAGAGCTTCTCCGTTGCGGAAGAGCGTGACCTGCCCTGTGCTGGAGGAAACGGCTATGGCGATACAATCCGCCGCGATGGATATGGCCGAGGCGGCGGCGTGGCGTGTGCCCAGTCCGCTGGGCAAAAGCTTGGCGTGCTCATTGGCCATGAGCATACTGCCGGCACTTTCGATGACCCCGTCGCCGTTGATGATGAAGGCTCCGTCGATGGAGGAGAGTTCCTTGACGGTTTCATCCATGAAGGGGCTGAGAATGTTGCGATCTTCCTCGTTGTATCCGTAAAACGGATTCAAAATAAGCGGCTTGGTGAAGGGATTGATCCGGTCCCGGTTGCCGATGACGAGTATACAGCCAATGGGTTTTCCTTCGCGTCCCTCGACAGCGAGTTCGATGGCGATGCCCAGGGCGCGCTCCAATACCTCGGCACTTACGCCGGTGGGAAGAAGCCCGTTGCCCCGACTGAGCAGGATGGAGGGAAATTCCTTGGCCACATCGACGACCATGATGGAGTCGAGTTTGTCACTATTGGGGAGTCCACCCAGGCAACAGATGCGGTCGTCAGGCTTGATGATGCCCCGCATGAGGCCGACCAGCAGTGAGCTCCGAAGCTGGGAGAGCCGGTGACTGGAAAAGGACCGGACGATAATGGAGTGCGGGTCATCCCCCGGATCGGAGGGAATGTCGTAGCCACGCTGGGTGACAATAATGGTATTGATATTCTTGGCCCGGCTTCTTCCGGTTTTTATAACTGAGGAAAAAGCGTCAATGAAGATCATGATTGAGGTGCAATCTGCCCCCACCGCGATTTTTTCCGCCTCGCGGGCCATGAGTTGGTTGAATCGTGTCTGGAAGGAGGATGTCTTGCTGGAAACTCCCTTGAAAATGGCGACGATTTCCGAACGAAATTCCTTGAGGGTGGATGTTTTTTCCAACCGCTCGACGACCGACTTTTCTTCCAACGCCCGGGCGAGTGTCGTGAGGACTGCGTGGTAGGATTTTTCCCGCTCGGAGGCCAGTACGAGGAACAGGATCTTGACCTTTTTGTCGTCGTTGTCGGGCGACTCGTAGAGTCCCTCCGGGCATCGCCCGACTGCAAAAATGTATTTTTGTTTTAAGGGAATGCGAACGTGCGGCAACGCGACCGAGTTTTCCAGGTGGGTTGGGATGGTGCGTTCACGCTGGAGCAGTTTTTCGACAATCTCGTCATCACTCATTCCGCCTGACGTAGGCGAAGGGCAGGCAGCCAGAAGCTCCCTGAGGGCGGATTGGAAATCCCGGCTTTTGAGGTCAATAATCCGGGTGGAAGAGAGAAATCGGTCGATTCGCATGACAGGAGAATATTAGAAGTGTGCGATAAAGGATAGGTTCCGGCGACACCTCCGAGAGATAAGGAGTCGGGTGATTTTATTTCAGCGTTCCCATTCCAGTGCTCCCTTGCGCACCTCGTAGAACAGGCCAAGCACGATAACTCCGATGAAAACTGCCATGGGCATGATGATGTCAATGCCTCCCACCCGGAATTCCCGGTGAATCATGGCCCACGGGATAAGGAACACGATTTCGATATCGAACAGAATGAAGAGCATCGCCGTGACATAGAATTTAACGGCAAAACGCGGGTGGGGCTTGGTGTCGGTGATGATGCCGCACTCGTAAGGGG
>JAITVQ010000082.1 GCA_031285745.1 Puniceicoccales bacterium
CCTTCCCCTTGGTAAAAGATATTTTTTGCTGTCCCCGGGTAACTTGGGGAAGGTCATTCTGGGCAACAATGGTTTGATTTGTTTGAAGGTCCTGGTTCCAAGGAATCGTTCGGAGCCAGGAGACAATTGTTTCGTGGGGATTGCCCCAGCGAATTCGGCCATCATTGGTGCTTTGGAAAACGTCGCGAACCAGCGGATTGGCTTTTTTCCAGTCGGCCAGAAATGCGGATGGCCCGTCAACGGGAGCCTCCTTGAGCGTCGTCATCAACCCATTTTGGACATCGGTCACCAATACATTGATGTTTTCCGCAATAAGATAGGCGCGGTCCCGCACGGCAATCCTGCGGGCCTCGGCAGTGGCCCGGGATTGATCTTCGATTCGCAATTGTTCGCGATGCAACAGCCACAACGCGCCGACTCCCGCAGCCAAGGTTGGCAAAAGAAGGAGAAACCAATAGAGCAGGGCGCGACGCGATGCGGAGTTTGCCATGGGATAGGTTGGACTATTCGATCAGGAAGCTGACGTTTACAGTGGCGGAAATGCTGATTTGTCCAAGTGCAATATCACTTCCCGCTGCATCGGTCTGGCCGCCGCCGGAACCACTCTGACTGATGTTTTGGGATGTTCCAGAATAGGAACTCCTCCAGCCCCAAAAGGAGCTACTCCACGACCAGGAGCCACCCCAGTAGTTTTCGCTGATGGAGATCGGCTTCCCGGTTTTTGCCCCGAGCGCTTGGGTGAGCAGGTCAGCTTTTTCCTTGGCGGCCTTGATGGCGTTGAGCCTGGCGGTGTCACGGTGTTTGCGAAGCTCACTAGTCTTGAAGTCGATGCCATGGACATGGGTTGCGCCTGCCGCAATGGCGGCTTTCAGGGCATTCTCAAACAGGGAGGTGTCACGAATGGTACAGGCGATGGACTTTTGGACAAAGTAGTATTCTGATTTTCCGGTCTTTCCATCCACAGAGTACGGAGCCATGCCGACATAGTCTGTATGAATATCCCTGGCGGGGATACCCTGGGCCTTGAGTGCCTCGATGACGGCGCTCATCTTTGCCTGGTGCATGGCCTGGGCTTTTTCCAACGAAGGGTCGCGGACCTCGATTCCCAGGCGAATATCAATCAAGTCCGGGACGACTTTTATCTCTGCATTGCCTGACACGGATACCACGGGTGTGTCTGACGTGCGCCAATGTTGGGCCTGCAACGGCAATGCTGTTAAAACTGTAAAGGTGACAAGGAGGAGGAGGAGCTTTTTCATGGAGGTGTGGAGAGTTGATTGGTAGGGTAATTTAAGCATAAATCCTTGATGAAGTTGTCAGGATAGTTTCAAGAAATTGTCAAAGAATTGTCATGGAGCCTTGCCGTGCCAGGTTCCCGGCAACCTTTTCCCAAGGGCAATGTCATAATAACGCATGAGAATTTCTGCCAGTCTTGCCTGTTTGTTTCTGGGGATTGCCGCTGTTGTTTCGGGGTGTTGTTCCTCGGAAAAAACAACCGAAAAGGATACACCCTTTGAGGTATTGGTCTACACGCGCACGCAGTCATTCAAGCATGGGTCGATCCCCAATGGCGTTGCTGCCCTGGAAAAAATGGCTCCGGCGAATGACTTTACCGTGCAACAGACAGATGATCCTGCTGCATTTACCGACGAGAACCTGAAACGATTTGCCGTGGTGGTATTCATGAATACGTCGGGCAATGTGCTCGATGACACCGGCAAGGCGGCGTTGAAGAAGTTTGTGGAATCGGGAGGCGGCTTTGTAGGACTCCATGCCGCGACGGATACCGAGTTCAAATGGCCTTGGTATGGAACCCTGGTTGGCGCGCGTTTCACCAATCATCCCAAAATCCAGCCCGCCAGCATCAAGGTAGTGGATGCGAAACACCCTGCGACTACGCATTTGCCGAACCCCTGGCAATTGACCGAGGAGTGGTACAATTTCAAGGAGCTGGCTCCCGATAACCACGTTTTGCTCAACCTTGATGAGACTTCCTACAAGGGAGGAACCAACGGAGCGAATCATCCGATGGCCTGGACTCGCATCGTGGGCAAGGGGAGAGTCTTTTACACCGGGCTGGGGCACCGGCCGGAAATATTTACCGATCCTGATTTTGTCGAACATCTGCGGGGCGGGCTTTTGTGGACAGCAGGGCGGATGTAAGTAGTTTGCCTAACTAAAGGCCCCAGAGGCTTTTTTCTGAAAAAGAATTTGTTTTCAGGAGATGCTGCTATTGAGTAATTCCCATCATGAGAGCTGATATTCCATGGAGAAAACTATCGGAGAAAGTATCGTGCGGCAATTCGCTGGACGAAGTCGAAGCTACCCAGATGGCGCTTTGGCTTGCGGACGCAGAAGAGGATTTTGAAGGAAAGAAGGATTTTCTCCGGGCTTTGACGCTAAAGGGAGAATCTGTCGAGGAGGTCTTTGCGTTTGCGAAGACTTTCCGGGATCTCTCCCGGCACGTGGATGGTTTCTCGGTTCCCGAGATGGCGATTGATATTGTGGGGACCGGCGGGGACAAGTCGGGGACATTCAATATCTCAAGTGCGACCAGCCTGATTGTTGCTGCTGCCGGGGTTCCGGTGATCAAGCACGGAAACCGTTCGATTACCTCGGAATCAGGGAGCGCCGATTTTCTGGCCGGGGTTGGAGTTCCGGTGGAAGTTCCGGATGAGAAACTGATCCGCTCACTGGAGGAGTTGAATTACTGTTTCTTTTACGCCCCGGCTTTCCATCCTACTTACAAGGCATTTATGCCGGTGCGAAAGGCACTGGCGGCGGAGGGACACAAAACGGTTTTTAATATTCTGGGGCCGCTTATCAATCCGGTGAGTCCGCCAATGTATTTATTGGGAGTCTTTTCGGAACACTGGGTGGATCTATTGGCCGCCGTGCTGGAGCGGCTGTCTGTCCGGCGTGGTTTGGTGTGTCACTGTGTTCTTCCGGAAGGCGGAGGTTTGGATGAATTGGCTACTGCCGGAGTCAATCGAGTCTGCGGGGTTGGCGAATTGGCCGGGGTGAACGGCTCCTGGTTGCCCGGTGATTTTGGTTTGGAGTCGCGCCCCCGGAAAGAACTCTTGGGTGGCGACCCGGAGGAAAATCGAATCTTATTCGGTGATTTTCTCAATGGGGCGGCTCCGCAAGGACTTCAAGACACGATTGTCTTTAATGCGGCTACCTCCCTTTGGGTGGCTGGCAGGGTTCCCAGTGTGCGTGACGGGATCATTTTGGCAGGGGATATCCTAGGTAACGGGACCGTGCGGCGCTATGTGCAGAAGTTGAGAGAGTTTTATCAGGATTAGGGTATTTTTTCAATGAATCGGAGGAAAACGTGCATTCTGTCTTGACTCGACCAATAAGCCCGAAACCGTGAACGCCTTCCAAACAGGTTTCTCTAACAAAACGCATGGCCGAAGAACAACTGATCGAAATTGAAGGCAGGGTTATCCAGGTACTACCAGGTACCATGTTCCGTGTTGAACTGCCAAACAAGCATGTCGTTCTCGGACGCATCTCGGGGAAACTGAGGAAGAATTTCATCAAGATCATTGCCGGTGATATTGTGAAATTGGAGATGAACTCATCCGATATTACCCAGGCGCGTATCACCTATCGCCTGCGTAATCACGAATCGACGGCATTCCGCTCTTCGACTCCGGCGGTATCTGCTCCGCGCCCTGGTGGCAATCGACGGGGTGGCGGCGGCCGCCGCCGTTAGACTTAACACGATTTGATAAAGGCTGGTTTGCTTTAAGAAGTATCGGCCAGCAAAACACCCGCTCCATTCAGGAGCGGGTGTTTTTGTTAGGCAGTATTTCTTGGAAAAAGAAATACTGCCCGCGATTACCTTCAGACTGTGTTAGAAACGCATTCTGAAGGTGGCGTTGAGGTGATGGGCGGTCTGGTCTTCGAAGTCGTACTCCAAGGTATACCCAAGGCTAAGCGACTTGTTTTCGTCGAATCCAAACTCGATCATCGGCCCTAACTGCATGAGGTTTTCAGGTGAAGCTGCCGCACTGACCTTGTATTTGTTGCCTGAGTAGTCGTTGGCGAAGCGCGCTTCCATGTCTACTTCGTCGTCTAGCAGTTCATGTGCGAAGGCGACGTTGAGCCCTACCCGCAGTGAGAAGTCCGCTCCGGTCGGCACCTGCCAGTTGATGCCCGTTCCGATTTTTGCACGGAGCGAATCCTGCGTGAAGGCGTCGAGGTGAAGTGCGCTTTGGGTACCCTTTTCCGTGAAGGCATCCACGTCCGTGCGTACGTATTCGATTCCCGCGTAAGGCGTCAGGCTGAACTGTTGGCTCAGCGGTACAATGGTGCCCAGATAGAGGTTTGCGCCATAGTTGAAGCCTTCCGGCTTGGCGGTGGCCTGTCCGTAGAGGGTGTTGTGTTCGATTTCGTAGCTGTTGTATCCGCCATAGACCCCGGCATCGAGATAGAGCCAGTTGGAGAACATGTAGGAACCGTAGACACTCAGTGATGCGTTGTTGAGCGTGACTTTGCCGGCTCCGTTGTGCAGGTCTGCCTTGCCCGAGTGGTAGCCGACGTTCATCCCCATGATCAAGTCAGGACCGAAGGATTGGTCGACCCCGATGAGTCCGCCGTAGGTGTTGAAGTCGAAGGCAGGGTTGGAGCTGCCTGAACCGTTGCTGACGAAGAGTCCCGTGCCCACGATGTACGGCATGGTGTCGATAGCCTGGCCAGTGGCTCCGCGCTGGTAGCGCAAACTTTCCAAGTGCGAGCGGAGGGTTTCCGCATCGTCGTGGGCGATGGCCGTGGTCATTGCCGTGAGGCTGGCCAGTCCGATCGGCGAGGCGTTGTTGAGCGTACTGGAGAGGTCCGCCGAACCCAGGAAGCCGCTGATGGTGCTGACCTGTTCCGGGTAGTCCGTGGGATTGTGCAGGATGTTGTCGAGGTAATCGACATATCCATCCAACCCGTCATGGAGACTCAGCCCCGGGATGTCCCGAATGCTGGAGGCGAGTAGAAGCGTGAGGCCGCCGTCACCGTTGTTGTAGGTGATCGCCTTGCCGTTGAGCGTATCTCCGTCGACCAAGAGAGTGACTTTGCTCAGGTCGAAGTTGCCGATGACACTGCTGGCTCCGTCCGTCGTGTTGTCGTCCACAAGGATTTTCAGCTCAGTACCCAGCGCCAAGTTGTCGTAGGTATCCTGGGTGAGGATGAGCTGAAGTGCGCCCGAGGTGTTGAGTTGGGCGGTACCAGTGTAGTGGATGGTCGAATATGAGTCGGCTGAGTCGACATCAAGCAGGACGGCGCCGTCGTTGATGAGGTTGCCCTGGATGGTGATTTGACCGACCGAATTTCCGGGATGGATGGTGCCGCCAAGCTGGTTGTGGAGGTCGCCCTTGATGCTGCCGTTGCCTCGTAGGAAGGCGCTGGACTGAAGGGTGATTAGTTTGGCTCCGACGGTCCGGGTGTTAAGTTGGAGGGTAGTAGCGGAAGCGACCACCAAGTTACCTCCAAAGGTGGAGGTGGTGTCGATCTGGTAGGTGACAGGATCAGCCGCACTGGCCGCAGTGAGGGTGATGGTCCCGGTTCCGGTGCCAAAGCTGTTCCTCAACGTGGTGTCCGTCGCCGCCTTGATTTGGAGTACCCCGATGTTCACCGCATTGAGGGTGTTCGCGGGTAGTTGGTCCGCATCCAGTTGGAGCGTGCCTTGGGAGGCTTGGATTGTGCCGGTGAAGGCGGTCGCATCGCTGGTGAAGCGCAGCGTGCTGCCTCCGTTGTAGTCGAAGGTGCCCGAACCGGTGAGCGTGAGATTGTCTCCGGTTTCGCTGCCTGCGTTGGTGTATCTCAGTGTCGCCCGTTGTCCGATATCGACTGTGACATCGTTGCCCGAGGCATTGAGAGTGCCTGCGGTGGTAGTGTCGCCGATTTGGAGGATGGAGCGTTTCTGGACGGTAACCTTGCCGGTGAGTTCGTTGGTCGCATTGGCAAGGACCAGGATCCCGGAGCCATAAATGTCACCTTGAAGGGTCAGGTTTCCATCACCGGAGAGTTGGCCGCTCAAGCGGGTGTCGCCCGTGCGGGTGACTAGCAGTGTGCCGTCTGTGCCCAGAGTCACAGGCGCAGAGACTTCGAGGGCGGTTTGTTCTGCACCCGAACCGAGTTGGAGCGTACCGGTATTGATGTTGACCTGATTAGCCTGCAGGGTGCCGGTGAGGACGGAAGTACCGTTACCGGTGTGACTGATGGTTCCAGTGCCTGCTATCGAGGAGAGCGCTGCTGTTCCACCATTGGCCGGAGCAAGCTGGAGGGTAGTGCCGGTAGCCAGGCTGACGGTAGGCGTGTAGGTCTGGCTTTGGACCAGGGTATTGTTTCCGAGGGCTAGGGTGCCGTTGGTGATAGTGGTGGTTCCCGTGGCGGTGTTGTTCCCCAGATAGGTCAGTGTGCCTGCATCTTGCTTGGTGATCGTGCCAGTGCCGCTGATGATGTTTTCCAGGGTGTAGTCGCCGGTGCAATCAAGAACAAGGGCGGCATTGTTGACTACTTCTGCCGTGCCCAATGTGCCCGTGCCTGCAAGGGCTAGAATACCGTCGCTGATGCGAACAGTCCCTGCCAAATCCAAGTTGTCCTGGGCAAGTGTCAGGGTGTTGGTTCCTTTCTTTTCCAAAGTACCAGTGTTGGCGACAGATTGATTTAGCGTGAGATCGCCCGTGGTGTAGAAGGCGAGGGTTGCCCCTGTGTCGATGGTGACGGAACCTGTGCCGATGGACGAGTTCGTGTCGTTACCGATTTGGAGTGTACCTGCTTGTACGTGGGTTTTTCCGGTGTTGGTGTTTTGACCAGTGAGAACCAGTGTGCCGGTGCCTACCTTGGTCAGCGCGACAAAGTCTGCGTTGTCCTGGATTGTTCCAGCGAAGATACTGTCGGTGTTGAGGGCGCCGATTTCGAAGGTCTTGGTGCCGGTGGTAGAGGTTTGCAGAATGGTGCCTGCTTCACCGGTGAGTTGGCCAATCTTTATGGTTTGGTCCCCAATGGCACTTATATCCAATGTGGTGCCTGTACCGGTCAGGGTGTATTTGGCTTGGGAGTGGTCAATGGCTCCCAAGGACAGCGTGCCTTGGGTGTGTTGCATTGATCCGCTGAAACCCGTTCCACTGCCAGTCAATGTAACGGTGCCTGCACCGATCTTGGTAATGGTGGTATTGGTGTTCCCCGAGATTGCTCCGGTCAGTTTGAGATCGCCAGTGGAGCTATCCAATGTGAAAGAACTTCCACTGGAGAGGATGATGGTGTTGGCCAAAGTATGCGCATTTATACTTTGGAGGGTGCCTCCGATGACGAGCATACTCCCGGTACCCAGTGCACGATCATGACCAACGGCAATGGTGCCTCCGGAAAGGATGGTGCCTGCCGAACGAGTTCCATCTTCGAGGATGGCTCCCGCGTAGGAGTTTTCACCGAGCAGGGTGAGTTTGCCGGTACCGCGTTTTTCGATGTAACCGTCACCTCCGATGGCTGCTCCCGAAACAGTGTAGTCGTGAGTACTGTTATCGAAGGTAATCGCACCGATCAGAATGCCTCCCGTGGTGACAGTGATATCGTAGTTGTCGGCGGTATCGTTAAAGATGGCGTTATCGCCGGGGTAGAATGAAAGAGGCGTCGGGTCTCCATCCACGACGAAATTGTTCTTTGTTTTTCCCCATTCGTAAGTCCCGCCTCCGGAATCGACATTGCCAACCCAGATAAGCGGATTGTCACCCGTCCTGCTTTCCACCTGCATGTAGATTTCACCGGCGGCTGTGTCATTGCTGAAGCTAAGACGATAGCGAGGGTCCACCGTGGGACCGTAAACAAGATTGGCGAGATCTCCGGTAAAGGAATCGTAGCTGAAGATCGTGTATTTGCCGGGAACCAATCCATTGATATCCAAGATAGGATCGATTGTGGTTACACCGGAGAGGTTGAGGGTGGTTACGTTGATGGTTGAATTTGCTCCGGCGGCACTGCTTGTGAAGGTATAGGTAAGTGTGGACGCGCTGAGGGAGAGGGAACCATCAATCGAGAGAATGTTGTTTGCATCAGCGGCGTTGGTTTTTGTTCCGCCGACAGTGATGTTGCCTCCCGAGAAGATGAAGTCTCCCTTGAGATCAGTGGTGATTCCGTTAAACCCAGCGATGAGTTCCTTGCCTGATCCCAGCGTGAGTCCTCCCGACAGTCCTGTGACATCAAGCAATGCTCCCGTATAAAGAGTGATGGTGTTGCTGCCCAATGCGCCGTCATTAGCCAAGGCCAGTGTACCAGCCTGGATGGTCGTTGTTCCGGTGTAGGTGATAGCTCCAGTGAGGGTGAGTTTTCCCGTACCTGTTTTTACCAGGCTGAAGTTGTTATAATTTGTTCCCCCACCCAAGGCTCCGTCAAAGGTCTTATCTGCGGCCAGATTGAGCGTGAGCGTCGAGGCAACGGCATTATTGTTGATGATGCTGTTGCCGGTGCCATTGGTGGCAAAGGTTTGCAGGGTCTGGTTGTAACCATTGAGGTTGAGAGTACCTCCGGTTGTACCATCGCCCAAGGTCAGTGCGCTTGTGGTTGTAATCGCATTGTCGGCACCCAGAGAGAGAGTTCCATTGGCGATGGTGGTGGCTCCTGTGTAGGTGTTGCTACCGCCGATGATCCAATTTCCAACCCCTGTTTTCACCAGACTGGTTGTGCCAGCGCTCGTGTTGGCAATATTGAGGTTGAGTTTGTTTTCGCCGGTACTTGAGCCACCGAGTGCAAGGGTGACATTGGTTGCGGAGGGGTCATAGGCAATGGCGCCTGTCCCGGTGAACTGGAG
>JAITVQ010000193.1 GCA_031285745.1 Puniceicoccales bacterium
AAGCATTTTCAGGATTACCTGAAACTGTCGCGCTCCCAGTCCGCCTGGGTGCAGTTTGCCCACTATCTTGGCTATTTTCTCATAGCGTTGCCGGCAGGTGCTCTTTGCCGAAAGCTTGGCTATAAGGGCGGCATTTTGACAGGGCTGGCTGTTGTTGCGCTGGGTGCTTTTTGGTTTATTCCCGCCACGTACATCGGGGCGTTCTGGTCATTCCTTTTGGGGGTATGTGTCATTGCGATGGGGCTTACCTTTCTTGAGACAATCGCTAATCCCTATACGACTGTATTGGGACACAAGGATCTGGCCTCGGCACGCATTAACTTTGCCCAATCCTGCAACGGGATCGGCTTTATGTTGGGGCCTATTATCGGGGGGATGTTCTTTTATGCCAGCGATGATGTCTCAAAAAATCAAGAAACGCTGTATGTACCATATCTGGCAGTGGGTATTATTGTGGTAATATTGGCGGTGATTTTTTCCTTTGCGAAAATCCCTGATTTGCAGACGGAGGATGCTTACAATATTGATGCCGATGAAAACGATGCGGTTTTGTCCGCGAAATTTCTCAATAAGCGTGGTGTAACCGGATTGGCGATGGGTTTGTTGGGCGGTGCTTTGACAGGCGGAGGATATTTTGCCTACGAAATGTCATTGGATGTAGCAGCACGAATGGGAACATGGGAGTTGTCCGTAAGCGTGGCATTGTGCCTGATTGGATCTACATTGCTGGGTTTTATCATCGGAAATTATCTTGAGTTGTGGAAGCATCTGCACGTTGCCGGAGGGGTGTTCTCCCAGTTTTTATATGTGGCCGCCCAAGCGGGAATTTTTAGTTTCTTTATCAATTACATTGTTGCGGATATGCCTCCAGTGTCGAAAGGGTTCTCGGATTTACTGCAGTCTTTTCGCAATATCTTTCCCGGAGATGGACAGGTGATACTTTCTCAGCCTGACGGGTTGAATTTTATTAATGAAGCAGGCGCCACAATGCTTCAAGGTTGGGTTGCCTTTGGTCTCTTGGTTCTGGGACGCTTTGTTGGCGGGTTTGTCTTGAAAAAAATATCCCCGCATAAAGTACTGGGTATCTATGGCGTAATTAATGCCATTCTTATGGTGATTGTTTTTCTTCAGCTTGGATGGATTTCGGTCGTGGCGGTATTTGCGAGTTTCTTTTTCATGTCGATCATGTTCCCTACGATTTTTGCGCTGAGTATTTTTGGTTTGGGAAAAAAGGCCAAGCTCGCGTCTTCATTCCTTGTTATGGCAATCATGGGCGGGGCGATTATGCCCAAGCTCATGGGATGGTTCAGCGATCACTACGGACATGTGGATTTTCAGAATGGGATTGGGCATTACGGACGAATCATGGATGCCACGGCGGAGCACGTTAATCATAACCTCATGTCGCCGGGTTTCATTGTTCCGCTCTTCTGTTTTGCGATAATTTCCCTCTACGGGTTCTCTTGGGCAAAACTTAGCAAGACCGAAGGAGCTATTAAGATCGATACCTCGAAGGGGCACTAATTTCAACGAAGGTCATAATACAAAAAAGGAGCGCGGTTTTCCGTGCTCCTTTTTTGTTCTGATGCTTGATGTTCAACGTGAATCAGGTGCCGTATAGACGGTCGCCAAAGTCGCCCAGGCCGGGCAGGATGTATTTCTTGGAATTCAGGTCACGATCCAGAGCTCCCGTGATGATGGGCACATCCGGATGTGCGGTCTCCACCAACCGGACTCCTTGGGGGGAGGCAACGACGTTGAGCATGAAGACTTCCGTGCCGCCGCAAGCCTTGATGACGTCGAGTGCCTGGACTGCCGAGCCGCCTGTGGCGAGCATGGGATCCACAAGCAGCACGCGGGTATTTTCCAGTGGAGGTAGTTTACAATAATAGCTGCGGGGAAGTGCCGTGGCATGGTCACGCTCCAGCCCAATGTAACCGATGCTAACATCGGGGAACAGGGTGGCGATGGGTTCGACCATGCCCAGCCCGGCGCGCAGGATGGGCACGACGACCAGGGACCGGGCGAGTATATGCCCCGTGCTGCTTTCCAGTGGAGTCTCCACAGCGACTTCCTTGGTAGCTAGGTCACGGGTTGCCTCAAGGGCGAGCATGATGGAAACGTGATTGCAGAGCGCCCGGAAGGTGGCCGGTTTGGTGGTTTTATCGCGCAGATGGGTGAGGGCATGCGCGGCAAGTGGATGGTCGAGGACTTTAATAAGCATTGAGACGAGGAAAAATCGCATCGTAAACCTGTTGCAAGGGTGGAGAAAGCGAAATTGAAAATTACGAAATCCGGATTATGGATAAGGGTGACGTTGTATTATATGCCTGAAACTGCCATCTTTCTGCTGGATAACGGGTCCCTTCAACCCGAGGCGGTATTTGCTTTGCGCAGGTTGGCCGGGCAGGTGTCATCTGAAACAGGATATCATGTCGAGCCGGTGTCGTTATTGCATAGCAACAAGATCCCGACCGAGCATCTCAATGGCTCGCCTGCCGAGATTTTTTCCGGGGCACTGACCCGGCAATATCGGGCAGGCATCCGCAGGTTTCTGGTCGCCCCGTTGTTTTTTGGACCGAGCGGGGCAATTATCCGTTATCTGCCGGAACGTATCCGGGCTTTTCAGGAGAAACTGGGGCCGTTTACGGTACATATTGTGCCGTGGTTGGCTTCTCTCAAGGGAAACGGGAATACCCGGATTGCTGGGATGCTGGCTGATGGGGTGGTGTCAACTATGCAGGGATTAGTCCGTCCTTCAGTTGTCTTGGTGGATCATGGGAGTCCCGAGGCGGAAGTGTCCGAAGTCCGCAACCACCTTGCCATGTTGTTAAGGAAACGGTTGGGCGACAGGGTTCAGGGCGTGGTTGCTGCGTCTATGGAGCGGAGATCTGGGTCGGAGTACGATTTTAATGAACCCTTGCTGGCCCGGGCACTTGATAACCCGGAGATGGAAGATCAAGCGATTGTCGTTGCGATGCAGTTTCTCCTGCCCGGACGCCATGCTGGTCCGGGAGGTGACGTGGCGGCAATTTGTGCCGAGGCCAAGCAACGACACCCCCGGCAAAGTACATATATGACTCCCTTGGTGGCCGGGCACCCGGCATTGGTGGGATTGTTGGCGGACCGGATCAGGGGCGGTTTACAGGCGGATTGGTAGTACATAAGGCAGATTGAGGCAGAGCATTCATAATGCTTAGGTCTGTTTGCTGATTTTGCGTATAAACAGTTACTTATAGATGTAGTGGGCAGGGATTTTCTACCTAATGGAGCAGGGTGGAAATGTTAATTATGATGCTCTTTGCTGCCAGATATCGCCGGATTGCCTCCCTGCAACTCGGAGAAGTTTAAAACGGGATGGAATATTTTTTTATAGTCGGATGATTTCTGGAATTGAGATTAATGGCATATTTTCTAGGAGTGCTCCGTTCCAATGTCTGTTTCGCATGCCAAACCAGAGATGATGTTACGGGGTATCGCTGCCTCGCCAGGGGTCGCGCAAGGTCCCGCGTTTGTATTTCTCCAGCAGGCTTTGGATGTTCCCTGCTATCAGGTTTCTCCGGAAAAAATGCATGAGGAAGGGAAACGGTTTGAGTCAGCCCTTCTGGAAACCCGCAAGCAAATCAGCCAGCTTCGTTCGGCAATTGCGGACCGGCTGGGGGAGGGGGAGGCGGCTATTTTTGATGCCCATTTGCTGGTGCTCGACGACCCGGCCCTGATTGACGAGACGTTGAAGACCATGCATTCGACCGGGTTCAATATCGAACACTCCTTCCACATGGTGGCGGAGCGGTACATTGCTTTCTTTTCCAAACTGGATGACGAGTATTTCAAGGAACGGGTCGGGGATATTCGCGATGTTTCGGTGCGTATCTTGCATAATATGCTGGGGCTTTCCCGTCGCACCCTGGCAGAAGTGACAGAGAGCTGTGTGATTATCGCGGAGGATCTGACTCCCTCCGATACGGCGAACCTGCATTCGGGGCATGCCTTGGCCTTTGTGACCGAGGGGGGCAATCGGACGAGCCATGCGGTTATCATGGCCCGCGCCTCCAAGATTCCTTCCGTGGTGGGCGTTGCCTCGGTAACCGAGCAGGTGACCCGGGATGATTATATTCTCGTGGATGGATACGAGGGGGTGGTGTATGTGAATCCTTCCCCGGTGACGCTGGAGCGTTACCAAAAGATTCAGTACAAGCACGGTGAGTTTCAGGAGAAAGTCTTTGGCGAGGTTACCCTGCCCAATGTCACTGCCGATGGGGTGCCTTTCAAGCTGTCTGCGAATGTGGGCAGTGTCGAGGATGTCCAGATCATGGCCCATGTCCATGCCGGGGGGGTTGGGCTTTTCCGGACGGAAAATGTTTTCCTCAAGCATCCCAACCGCGTTCCCGACGAAGAGACCCAGTTTCAGGCGTATAAGTCCCTCGTCGAGGCCGTCCTGCCGGACCGGGTGATTGTTCGCACGCTGGATATCGGCGGCGACAAGCAGCACGGAATCCTGATGTCCGGGGAATCGAAAGAGCAGAATCCTTTCATGGGCTTCCGGGCGATTCGGTTTTGCCTGGAAAACAAGGATTATTTCCGGACCCAGCTGCGGGCGATCTTGCGCGCGAGCGCGTTCGGGCGGGTGAAGATCATGTTCCCCATGATTTCCTCGCTGGACGAGTTGCTGCAGGCCAAGGCGTTTTTGAAACAAGTGGCAGGTGAGTTGGAAGCCGAAGGGGTTGATTTTGACAAAAATATCCCGGTTGGGGCGATGATCGAAATTCCCAGCGCGGCCATTGCCTCGGAGTTGCTGGCGGATCAATGTGATTTTTTCAGCATAGGGACGAACGACCTGATCCAGTATCTTCTCGCCGTGGACCGGGGCAATGAGCGGATTGCGCATCTCTACGAGCCATGCAATCCCGCCGTGCTTTACATACTCCGGTATGTTATTTCCATGGCCAAAAGGAAGAAGATTGAGGTGAGCGTATGCGGTGAACTGGCCGGCGATCCGTCTTTTGCTCCGCTGCTTTATGCCTTGGGCGCCGATTCACTTAGCATGGCTCCGGCGGTCATTCCGGAAATCCGGTACCTGTTGCGCCGTACCACAAGAGCCGACTTGGATGCCTTGGTGAAAGATGTTTATGCGGAAACCGACGCACGGAAGATCGGGGAGATTCTGCGGAATTTCTACACGATGCGATTGATTTGATCGCCAAATAAAGATCGTATACTTCGAAGGTTCATGCGGAGCCGCGGAGACGCGGAGACGCGGAGGGCGCGGAAAAAGGCAGAAGGGACAAAGGAGCAAAGGCACAAAGGGGAGATGCAAAATTTAAAATCAAAAGTTTAAAATTTAAAGTAATCTTCCGCAGCAATGAGCTATTACCGTTGCCAAAATCTCAACGCTATACGCTGAAAGCGCCTCTCTATCCCTCTGTGCCTTTGCTCCTTTGTCCCTTCTGCCTTCCTCCGCGTCTCCGCGTGAGTCCTTGAAAGGCGGAGCATGTCAGCCCGCTCTATTCACGCCATTCTCCAGATTTCCGCCACACTCCTGCAATAGGATGGTTTTCATCTTCTCTGCCCGTTCCGGATTTTTTTGGATCAGGTTATTTCGCTCCTGCGGGTCTTGCGGCAGGTTGTAGAGTTCAAAGACTTTTTCTTTCCGGTAGTGGCGTATCTTCCAACCGTCGTTCATGACGAGTCCCGGTCCCAGATTGGAGCCGAATACCACATGGCGATCTGCGGGGAGTTTCCGGTTTTCCAGCAAAACAGGCAGGAAGGAAATTCCATCTTTGGAGACTGGCAGCGGTACCTTCAGCAAATCAGCCATGGTGGGGAGAAAGTCATAATTGGTTACCACCTCCGTGCGTGCCTTTCCTTTCTCCAAATGACCTTTCCAGTAAAACACCAGCGGAATATGGACGCCGCCCTCAAGGTTGCTTCGCTTTAGTCCGGCCATGTCGGCGTTTCCGTTGAAAACATCGCCGCTCAGGTCGCTGTAGTATTTGCTCTCGTAGTTGTCGAATAGTTTGCCGGTCTTGAGGTTTCGATAGGGTTTCTCGCAACGGCCAGCTTGCGCATAATAAATCTCATGCCCGTTGTCTGACGCGAAAACGATCATGGTGTTTTCCTCCAGGCCGAGTTTTTTCAATTCGCTGATGATTATCCCGACATGGTCATCGAGCATCTTCACCATTGAGGCATATTCTTTTTCCAGTTCGGTCAGGTTCGGATTATCCGCCACCTCGGGATGAACCTTGGGGATAGAGATCGGCCCGTGGGGCAACTGGGTGGGATGAAATAGGAAAAACGGTTTGTCTTGGTTTGCCCGGATGAATGAGAGGATTTTTTCGAGGAAGATATCCTGGGAGTATTGTTTCTTGCCTTCCAGGTTCCAGCGTTGGGCATGGGAGGTTTCGGGAGACATGTGCATGTTTTCTGTATTCTTGCCGCAATCTTTTCGCGTATTGCCTGCTATCGTCACGATCTCGCCATTCTCAAACAGGAACGGCGGATAAAATCCGTGGCATCGCACGTGGTCCAGATAAC
>JAITVQ010000207.1 GCA_031285745.1 Puniceicoccales bacterium
CATCATCACTGGAAAAATCGTCCAAGCGTGCCCGCAGTTCTTTTTCGTCCAACAAAAGGAAAAAGTTTGGATTCGCAGCCGCTGCGCAAAAAACACTGTCCGAAGTCCCACCCTCCACGGGCGCTTCTCCCGCCGAATAGACAGGCATTAATAAAACCGTATCGGCCTGCTTCAAGGCATCGGCGAACTCACGGGCATATTGCCGGGTTCTTGTGTGCCGGTGCGGCTGAAAAACCGCGACCAATTTACCGAGGGTATTTTCCCTCAAAAAACGCAGCAACGCAGCAATCTCTGTCGGATGATGCGCATAATCCGCCATCACCCGCAGGCCGCCGGATTCAAACAACACATCCTGTCGGCGGCGAATCCCGGTAAATCTTCCCAACGGCTCCACCCCAAGCCTCCCTGAGATATACTGGGTGACAGCAAGCGCCATGATGGCATTGGAAGTGTTGAACCGTCCGGAAACCGGAATCTCTATTTCGCCCCCGGGAAAACCTGCACCCAATTCCAACCGTGTGGATGACGACCCGCTGGAAACAACACGCGCACCATAGTCACCCTGGGTTCCCACCTTGAAAACAGGCACTTTTGCCACTGTCGAGAGCCGGGCAAGCCGCTCGCTCTCAGCAGGAATAAAAATCGCCCGACGGGTCCGCTTGAAAAGTGAAATGAACACTGCCTCCAGATCGGCCTCGGTGTGATAATAATCGGGGTGATCCCAATCCAGATTCACCACGACCGTAATCTCGGGAGAAAAATGATTAATTGTCCCATCGCTCTCATCCACCTCCGCAACCACCCATGGACCACTGCTCGCCTTGGCTGGAGAAATCGTTGCATCCCGGTATAGCCCGCCCAACACATAACCGATATCTACTCCTGCGGCCAACAGGGACTGGATCAGCATCCCGCTGGTGGTGGTTTTGCCGTGGCTGCCACAGACTGCGATCAAATCCTTCTTCCACACAATCTCCGCGAGCAACTCCCCCCTGCGAACAAGCCGGACATTATGCGTCTCGGCAAATGAATGCAAGGGATGCCCCGGCTTTACCGCGCTTGAATGACCCGCCAGCGAAGGAGGATGCGTTGTGTCGAAAGATTTCTCTATCGAAATATTTTCCTTTCGGAGAAAATCACTCATGGGCGGTTGCAGGGCATCATCCCACCCCGACACCTGCCAGCCTGCCTGCCGCATATAGATGGCCAGGGGCCCCATGCCCATGCCGCAAACGCCCAGCATCCAAGCCTTGTGGACAGCATCATCAGCAACATCGTTATTACTCATATCCGAACCTCCTGCCTGGAAGAATCCACCGCGCCTCCAGTCATATCCAGAAGATCAACTACCATGGCATGCCAATCAAACTCACTGCGCATCCGGCGAAGGTTTTCGCAAAAACGCTCCAGCAGCCATTCATCGTTCAAAACATTTGTCACTTCATCTGCCAGTTGCCCCAACTGGGACTGCTTGATCACAACACCACCGCCCTGCTGCTCAAAGAATCTTGCGTTTTCATCCTGATGCCTGTCTGCCGCAAAGGGGAAAGGAACCAAAATCGCAGGCAATTCGCAGGCCGTGATCTCGGCAATGCTGCCGGCCCCGGCTCGCGACACAATTAAATCAGCAGCGGATAACGCCTCCGACATCTGGGCACAAAAAGGAATGAACACGGCGCAACGGGAAACACCTCCGGCATCGTTCAAATAAATTGGCTCAAATCCCGCCTTGTCCGGGCCGGTCACGCAAAGCACATTGATCCCGGAGGAGGCGAGTTTTTCAAAACTCTCCTTCACCCATTTATTCAACGGCGCCGCCCCCTGGCTCCCTCCCAGTACGAGCAACAATTTCCCGTCCACAGGCATTCCCAACGCCTGCCTCGCCTCTGCCTTAGGCAGGCGTTGAATCTCCTTGCGAACCGGAAACGCCGCATGCCGTATTTGGACCGGAGACAACCCGCGAATCACCACACCGGGAGGCAGCCAAACCCGATTGGCAATCCTGCCCAACAAGCGGACGGCCTTGCCCGGAATTCGGTTTGCCTCATGCAAGATAACCGGAACTCCAGCCAGCTTGCAGACAACCGCCATCCCCAGGGTTAGAAAACCGCCAAAGCTGACAAACGCAGCCGGTCTGCGTTGCACCAACAGCTTTGCAGCAAAAAACAATGCTTGCGTCTGGCTGACGACAAACCGGGCCAAACCGACAGGATTCCACGCCAAACCAGGACCCGGAGCACGGCGGAAACGAAGGTGCGGGTATTTTTCCAGCAACCGCCCGTCGATACTTTTCCGGCTTACGATAAGGATGCATTCATGCCCCTGCACCTGCAGGCTTTCAGCCAGGGAAATGCCGGGCGACAAATGTCCGCCAGTTCCTCCACATGCTATAAAAAAAAGACTCATAATTCACGCGGGGTCATCAAGGGCGGACGCGCCCACATTAGGAGACAGTTCAGAATCAATCCCAACATGACAAACATGGTCACAAGATTGGTTCCGCCATAACTGATGAAAGGAAGCGACATGCCCTTGGTGGGAAGCAGTCCGGTCACGACGCCCATATTGATGAGCGCCTGGAGAATAATGAACAATGATGCGCCGAGACAGACATTGAATTGGTATAGATTATGCGCCCGGCGCAGACTGAAAACCACCACGAAAAATAACAATAGGAATCCCAACACCACCAAACCTGTAGCTACCAAGCCCAACTCCTCACCAACGATGGAAAAAATAAAATCCGTATGGGCTTCCGGGAGAAAGTATCTTTGTTGAAGCCCCTTCCCCAGCCCTTCTCCCGTGGTTCCTCCACAGGCAAAAGCCAGCATCCCCTGCCAGAGTTGATATCCCTCGTTCGCCTTGGTGCCTTCCGGGTCAAGAAACGAGGTAACCCGCTTCATACGATTTTCCCAGTTGTACACAACATAGGCAAAAGCCGACACTGCTGCCAGCACCGTCGGGATTATATATTGTATCCTTGCCCCGGATACAAAAAGAATCGTCATGCCGACGGCGCCACACAAGGCCATCGTGCCCAGGTCGGGCTCAATCAGAATCAGTCCGCAAATAGTCCCAATAATGCAACAGGGCAAAATGAAGCCGCGGTACAAATCCCATCCGGCCTCGGTAGTGGGCGAAATCCAGGGAAAGTTTTTTTTAAATGAAATCAACCACGGGAACTTGGGACCGACATCAAACCAGTTGAAATAAACCGGACGCAGGAACCGTTGTGAATTGGCCAGATAGTGGGACAATGCCAGCACAAGAACCAATTTCCCAAGGTCGGACGGCTGAATGTTGATTGGTCCCAAGCTAATCCACCGCCAAGAACCCTTTACCGCGCGTCCGATGCCCGGAATCCGGACCATGACCAGTAAAACACAAACTCCGCCGTAGAGCCACCAAACCCAACGACGGAGTTTTTCAATATCCACCATGAACGCCACAAAACCAGCAACAAGGGCGACAGGCAGGAAACGAAGCTGCAAATACAGGATATGCAGCGGATCGCTACCCGCCTTGGGCGCCTTGGCTCCTGCGCTGGACAGCATCAGGAGTCCGAAGCCAGTAAGCGCAACGGCAAGCACAATGATGCAGGAGGCGGGCACCCAAAAACGAGATGCCCGCACAGGCTGCACTTGCCGTTCCGTCATGAGCGTCCAATCAAATGCCTATCTAGCGTGAAACAGGAGTGCTGTCCATCGGAG
>JAITVQ010000254.1 GCA_031285745.1 Puniceicoccales bacterium
AGCGTGACTGCCAGTCGGTAAAACTGCCTCGGAGCATCGGTAGGCAATAACAGGGATTTCCAGTTACCATCAGCGTATCCCTGCCACGCAATATCCCAATTTTTCAAATCAACAGATGATTCAAGACGGTAGGATCTGCGTTTCCCCTCGTAGCCAATCCCCTCGGCCTTGATTGTCTGGAATCCCACAACCCCGTTGCGCAAATCCAGTACAACCGGATTGCCATTCTGCGCCACAGGAGAAGTACCATGAATGTATTCGTCCAGTGCAGTGAATCCATCGCCATCAGTGTCGGAGGAAGGATCGACATAAGCCAAGTTGGGATAATACAAGGCTTCCCAATCATCAGGCAGACCATTCTCGTCCAAATCAAGGTTCAGGTTTTGGAAAAAATCTCCGCAGGCCCATCCCGAAAAATTTGTTGAATACGCAAAAGCTCCTGAGGAGGCATTATAGGTGTTGATTGAAAAATCAGGCACAATGGTGTCATAGCCCACAGTCGTTGAGTGTAACCCCCAATACTCCGACGGATGGGCATCCCAAGTACCGGTCACTTCTCCGCTGAGATAAATCGTGGACATGTCCGGTTTGCCCTGCGAGGCATGAAAATCCAGCCCTATATTGGTAACCTCACGGGCAGTCTTTCCATCGAGTTCCTCAAAGGGAGTCTCCCAATAGTCATGGAAAAGCTTATTCTGCTGCCATTCGTGGACGTAGAGTTTCTTCGCTCTCCAGGCCGGCAAGCCGTCAATATCAACCGTACTATCCGCAGCGAGTGAGTAGGCGTCAATCACGGCGAGTGCAGTGGCGATGTGATTGGTATGTCCGTATTCACCTTCGACACTATGCGTGGCGATGACTTCAGGACGATATTTTCGGATGACACCAGCCACATACCGGGTCGCTTTTTTTCTTCCCTCAACGGCGTTTCCCCCACCCCATGTCGCCCAAGTAGTCTCCAGTGAAACCGAGCCTATGTCCTTGAATCGGGGAAAGAGCGGCTGGGTACGGAGGCCATAAGCCCAAACTGCATTGCGAAATTCCTCCTCGCGCGTAGCCGGGGGACGCGTCCCCGCATCACCGCTGGTCATGCTAACCGAGATGGTGGGAACCTTTCTGACTTGGGTGTAGTAGGCAAAAGTACCGCCAAAAAAAATACCTTCGTCATCAGGATGGGTGCTAACCACAAGCAAGGCAGCTTTCTTGGGGCGAGGCTGCCAGGGTTTTCCTGATTCATTGACGACTGGATTACTCCCGAGGAAAAATTCTTCACTATTGGTCAAGCCGTCATTATCAGGATCACCATCGGGGCCATTGCGAACATTAATCGATCCGTCATCATAGGGATCCAGTCCATACATAAGCTCCCAATAGTCCGGCAACCCATCGCCATCGGAATCCAGAGTCAGATCAATGACCCACCCTTCCGTTGGAATAACCAATGTACCCACAGCACTGCCCATGGGGGTCGTCGCCGAGATACTGTTTATAAACATGCACGAACCTGGCTCAGACAAGAGTGTTGCGCCGGTAAAAGAGTTAAACGTGGCAATACTTGTGATCGTAGCGTTGGAATCCTCAATCCAAAGTACCCCTCGCTGCCCCAACGTCACCGTGATTCCCTTGAGCCGGTGGTTTGCCGATCCGGAAAAGACATCGAGCCGCCCATGAGGGATATTAATGGCTGGGGATGCCCCCTCGCCAAAGATATAACCGCTCTGAAGCGTGACACCTCCGTCGATAATCAAAGTGCCCTGACTGCCAATACGAACTGCGGAAGTAGCATTATATCTGGCCACCAACTTTCCGGGAGTATTAGGCGTCTGGGTCGTCAGTGTTAATTGAGCAGATTTCCCATCATTAACTCCGACAAAAAAACGATTAAACGTTCCACTGCTCGTTTGAGTGCTCAATATCACAGCCCCGTTATCCAGATGCCAGGTGCTACTGGCCCCATTGTTGAAATAAAAGTCGGCAGGTGTTCGAGTCACCCCGTCGGGAAATGTAAATGTCGTCGGAGAAGCCGGAATCGTCTCGGAAGTTGTCCACGCTGCATTTCCTGAAAAATTCAAATTAACATGCTGTCCCAATATTACACCAGTGGACAAAAACAACCCGACGAGACCAGCCCGCCACGGATGGGGAGTAACAAGGGGTAGCATAGCCGCTGTGTAGTAAGATAGACGTATATGCCAAGAAGTTTCCCTTTTATTCCGTCAATTCCACTTCTTTTGGGTTTGCCCGCAAACGAGCGTTTACCAGACTCGAAAGCATGGCAACTCCCTCGTTTGTTTACCAGGATACTTTCCCGCTCGGGAAAGATGAAACCCAATACCGCCTGATCACCCGCGACCATGTCTCTGTTGGTGAATTTGAAGGAAAACCCATTCTAAAAGTTTCGCCCGAAGGTCTAACCTTGCTGGCCAACCAGGCGTTCCATGATATCGCCTTCATGCTGCGCCCGGCCCATCTCGCCCAAGTAGCAGCTATTCTGAAAGACCCGGAAGCCAGCGAAAACGACAAATCCGTCGCACTGGCCATGCTGCGCAATGCCGAGTTA
>JAITVQ010000027.1 GCA_031285745.1 Puniceicoccales bacterium
ATGAAGGCCATGAGTACTAGCTTCAACGATACTCCGGAAAAGGCATCACGTCCCTTCGACTCGGCCCGCGATGGCTTTGTCATGGGGGAAGGCGCTGGCATTCTGGTCCTGGAGACCTATGAGCATGCAAAGAAACGTGGGGCAAAGATATACGCTGAGTTTGTCGGCTATGGCGCTTCTTGCGATGCCTACCATATTACTTCCCCGGATGTGGAAGGCCGTGGCCTCAAGCTTTGTTTTGAGCGTGCCTTGGCCGATTCCAATCTGTCACCGGAAAGCGTGGACTACATCAATGCGCATGGGACTTCCACTCCTTACAATGACAAGTTTGAGACTCTTGCCATCAAGAAAACCTTTGGCGAAGAGCACGCCCGCAAATTGGCCATCAGCTCGACCAAGTCGATGACAGGTCACTTGTTGGGTGGGGCAGGGGCTATTGAGGCTGTTGCATCAATTATGGCGATCAAGCATGGTGTGATTCCGCCTACGATCAACTACGAGAACCCTGATCCCGACTGCGACCTCGACTATGTGCCCAATGTGGCCCGTAAGCGTGAGGTGAATGTTGCCATCAGCGATAACCTTGGTTTCGGCGGACACAACGCGGCAGTGATCTTCAAGAAGTTTGTAGACTAAACCTGTCAAAACCTTCTGTGCCGATGTCATCTGAAAGGCCAGTAAGCTTCTGACAAAACAATATACTTAGTACAAAAAAACCGTCACGAATATCGTGACGGTTTTTTGTGTGACGCCCTAGAACGCTTACCTGAGAAAATGCCCATAGCTATATATTTTGTCCAACGCTACAGTTGAGCCACGCGCGAGCAAGTAGAACTACATTGGCTCTAAAGACTGCGTAGCTCTTTCTTTGCTTTTCTCGTCATACCATCCGAGATAATCAAAAAATGGATGCCCAGCATGGAGGCTCTTTGACTTGATTTCTTCGATAGACCAGAGATGAGACGAATAGTCGTCCATTGCCCAGCCACTGAAATCGCCGAGAACTTGCAAGCAAAACGAAAGGACTTCCTGCTCGCCGGGAATTCTCCCTGAAATATCCGCTACTGCTGCGACAACTTCATTTCTTCCTGAAAATGTACGCAGTCTTTCGAGTAACTCAGGTTCAAACTCGATTTCGGCATCGTCGTAAAATTTGATATATACTGAACCGTCACGAATCCACTCGACTCCGTTTTGCGTAAACTTAGTGTCGAAATATTGAGCTATCTTCGCCCGCGATGCTTCTTTGAAGAGTATGAAAACAGAGCGCATTTCTTTAGTCTTACGCTACCCCTGAGCCACAAGTGCGCAAGCGCGTTCGTTTACCGAGTCGGTGTCCATGTGCGTTGGCTATATCGACTTGTTGAGTATTGGGCTCTTGATGCATAAAAAAGCCGCCACAATCAATGTGGCGGCTTTTTGTAACTATAGAAGTGCTTAAACAAGCGTTACTTCTGTTCGTCCACCCAGCGGGATATCTTGTGAATGGTCCACGTCTCAATGTTTCCTTCGATATCTGTCTGCACTGTATCGCCAACCTTCTTGCCAAGCAGCTTCTGGCTAAGAGGTGTTTTGTAGGAAAGAACATGGTTTTCCGGATCACTGTCCCAAGCTCCAAGGACGGTATAGCGGACGGCTTTGCCACTACCGGGCTTGAGGTCGACAATCGTGCCAACGCTGACCTTGTCATTGCTGGCTTCGGTAAAGTCGGTGACGCGGGAACGATTGAGGTCGGATTCGAGCTGTGATTTACGGGCCAACAGGGTTTCCTGATCTTGACGGGCCATCTTGTACTCGGAGTTTTCCTTGAGGTCCCCGTGTTCCTTGGCGACGGCAATGGCTTTTTTGTTTTCCGGTATTTTGACCTTGATGATGCTTTCCAACTCTTTTCGGCGGAGATCCAGCGACCACTGGGATACCACCAATTGTTCGGATTGTTCGGCGACTTCGCCGGAGACAAGGCTCTGGATGTTGGGATAAAGCTTAATGAAGCGAGCCAGCAGGGACTTCTTGGTCAATGGCTCGAAGCCCTGGTTGAGCATGAGCGATTGGGCCAGATCCCGGGCAATTTCGTAATTGGCGTCTTCCAGCAGGTCAGGAATGAGTTCTTGGTCGTCGCTAAGCTCCTCTGCCAACGGGATGCGGCGTGTGCTGGTGGATTGCAGCGCCTCGGTGTCGATGGCGTATAGAATGGCGGCCAGCAGCCGGTTATTGATGAGCGGACGAACAATGGAAGAGTACTTTTTCGACGCACGGTTCTTGATAACCCAGCTCAATACGGAACTTTTCAGCGCATGGGCATTCAGCCATTCAAGCAGTTTCTCGGCTACCAACTCACTGCAATCGCGCTCAACGAGGAAGTTGACGCACTCTGCGGTGAATTTTCCGGTACTGTTGCGCAGCAAGTCGATGATGACTTCACGCCATTTAATCGGATCGGGGTAAACGCGGGTGAGTAGGTCAAGAATTCGCTTTAAATAGGCTGGGGTTTGGGGGATTTCGCTAGCTAATTCAGAAAGTCCATTGTTATCGCAGGTAATGATAATGCTCTTCGATGTGGGCTCCAATTGATCAACATCTTCCTTGAGATGTCGACAAAGGTCGTTTCGCACCCAAATACCGTGCAAACACTCGGCCTTGGTCAGATTCTTGGCGGACTTGATGGCGGCGGTCAGTTCATCGAAAATGCGTTGAATATCGTTTTCAATGAATTTTACCTTTTCGTTTTTGGTAGCGCGATCTGACTGGGCTTTTTCCAGTTCGCGGAGCGAAAATTCAAATAATTTTTCGGCAAGGAGAATCTTTTTCCGGGGATTTTTGTTCAAATAATACTCTTCCAGAATCTCTTCCTCAGGCTTGATGGGATCTTCGCGGAGGACATATTGGCCGTCTTTCTTGGCCGGGACTCCGACATCGGGATCCTTTTGCAGGGCCTTCTTCGTTGTGGTCCACCACTTTTTATACTTGGCCGGCCCCATAAGGCGGGAAAACGTAATTTCCAGTTCTGTGGCCGACATGGTTTGGTTTGGGGCACTCTGGAGTGCCTGTTTCACCAAGCCAGCGGGATCTTCCTTGATCATGGCCTCGATGGCCTTCGGATCGATCTGTTGACGAACTAGGAGGTTCTCGGGCTCCAAGATGGTGAGTTTGTCCACGCAAAACTCAGGATCCATCGGATGGTTCTTTTTGCCACTTTCGGGAAAGTCGATAATTAGGCGATTACTAGCTTGGTCGTAACCTTTGATTTGGCCAAATCCCCAGCTGCGATGCAAGCAGTACGCACCAGTGCGCATGGCTTCCAGCTTTTCCCTTGCGGCTCGAAGGGCGGGTTTTTTCGCGATCAGTTGATCTATTGCCTCGTTGTTCATCTGAAAACCCTCATTCTTGTGAATTTGTGGAATATCTGGCAAGGCAAACTTAGTTTGTAAGAGTAATTAAGGTATAAATCAGGGTGTAGTGGGGTATAAATGACAACGAAGATGCCTTGCGAAGAACTTCACAAGAACTTGGTTATTCTGGTTTTTTTGAAAAAGATGAACTTTGCTATTTAAATTCCTTCTTTGAAACAGCAAACAGGTCTCCCTCACTCCCTAAACTTTTAATTATAGATGCGTTCACCGGCTCTCACCCAGGAAATCAAGTCGCTCGTTGATGCACGCGATTTTGCCGGGGTACGCAGCCGAATCTTGCAGTGGCCGCCTGCGGACTTGGCGGAGTTATTGACGGACATGGAGTCTCGGGAACTGGCGATTACATTTCGCCTGCTCCCCAAGCCGCTTGCCGCAGACGTATTCGAATATTTCGAGCACGATAAGCAGGAAGAACTAATACAGGCATTGGGTCGTGCCCAGGTTGCGTCCATTCTGAATGAAATGTCGGACGACGACCGCACCGCTTTCCTTGAGGAAGTTCCCGAGCATGCGGTGCGTCTTTTGGGTTTGCTGTCTCCCGAGGAGCAGCGAGTCGCCCTGCAATTGCTGGGTTATCCCGAGGATAGTGTCGGCCGATTGATGACCACTCGCTATCTGACTGCCCGTCCCGACTGGACGGTGGCGGAAGCGTTGGAGCATTTACGGGAAACCGCGAAGGAAATCGATCACCTGAATGTGATTTTCGTGGTGAACGACAAAGGCAAGGTATTGGGTTGGTTTCGATTGAGAGAGTTTTTGCTGCGTCCTCCCTCGGTGCAGGTCAAGGAGTTCATGGACACCAATTACGTGGCGTTGCATGCAACCGACCCGCAAGAGGACGCCGTGTCGATGTTTAAGAAATATGACCGCACCATGTTGCCTGTTGTCGATGCCACGGATACTTTGCTCGGGGCGGTTACCGTGGACGACGTGCTCGACGTTGCGGAAGAAGAGGCGACCGAGGATATCCAGCAAATGGGGGGGCAGGCCGCCTTCCATGAACCATATTTGGATGTTTCGTTTTTGAAAATGCTCCAGAAGCGGGCAGGGTGGTTGGTCGTGCTCTTTTTGGGAGAGACACTCACGGCCACGGCGATGAGTTACTTCGAGGATGAAATTGCCAAGGCGACGGTGCTGGCGCTTTTTATTCCATTGATTATCGCCAGCGGCGGTAATTCCGGGTCACAGTCATCGACGCTGGTGATTCGTGCGATCGCATTGGAAGAGGCCCGGCTGCGTGATTGGTGGCGGGTGCTCAAACGGGAACTGGTCACCGGATTCGGGTTGGGGGCGATACTGGGAATAATCGGTTTTATGCGGGTTTGCATCTGGCAGGGAATGTCCAATGTGACGACGATATTTACAAATTACGGTGATCATTGGGTCTTATTGGGGCTGACCGTATTTACCACGTTATTGGGTGTTGTCCTTTGGGGAAGCATTGCCGGCGCCATGATGCCATTCCTAATGAAACGGCTGGGCTTTGACCCGGCGGTATCGTCAGCTCCATTCGTGGCAACCATCGTGGATGTGACCGGATTGTTGATCTACTTCAGTGTAGCCTATGCTCTTTTGCACGGGACTGTATTGTAAGTGGAGATCGCATAAACTGAATCCAGGTTAGGCTTCTGCATGTGCTGGTTTCAGGCTGTATCAGTTGCCTGAAATGAACTTGATTGAATAACACAGAGGTGTTCAGTCATATATTATGACCCGATGCTTTCTCCTGCTGGCTTTATTATGTAGCACCTCTTTCGCAACTGCGCAGTCGATAAACTTGGCTTCGTACAACATTCGTTACGATAGTCCGGATGATGCGAAAAAAGGCAACGGATGGCAGCAGCGTCATGGGGCAATTGCCCGGATGATTTTATTTCACGATTTCGATATCATCGGAACCCAGGAAGGACTTCACCATCAACTCCTCGATTTGCAGAAAAAACTTCCCGGCTATGCCTTCGCGGGAAAAGGGCGCGATGATGGAAAAAGCAAAGGCGAGCATACGGCCATCTTCTTTAAAAAATCCCGCTATGAATTGGTGGCTGAGGATACCTTCTGGTTGTCGGAAGATACCACGCAGCCCAACAAGGGTTGGGATGCAGCATTACCCCGTGTTTGCACATGGATTGAGCTAAGGGAAATTACTTCGCAAAAACGCTTCTTTGTTTTCAATACCCATTTCGACCATCGGGGAGCCAAGGCCAGGCAGGAAAGCGCGAGGTTGATTCTTAAAAAGATTCCGGAAATAGCGGGAACAAATCCGGCTATCTTAATGGGTGATTTCAATTTCGATCAAAACAATGAGAGCTATGCGCTCTTGCAAAAATCAGGGCTGGTCGGAGATGCCTATACATTGGCTGAAACAACATATGCGGAAAATGGAACCTTCAATAATTTCGACATCAATCAAAAGAACGACCACCGCATAGATCATATCTTTTTAACAAATCGCTTCAAGGTGAAGAAGTATGGAGTGCTCACGGATGTCTATTGGAGCCCGGGCAATGCAGACGGAAATCAGGCTTCCCGGGTGCGTATTCCTTCCGACCATTATCCGGTGAATGTTGTCGCGGTACCGGTCAATTGAGTGATGAATCCGGATACAAAAAAACCGCACCGAAATGGTGCGGTTTTTTGATGCAAGCATGTTGCAGACGATGCCTGATTAAAGCAGGTCTGCCGCCTTGCGCATATCCCCCTGGTGCATGAACGCCTGATGGAAGATCAGGGCCTTGTCCGGGTGCGTGTGGGCGTGGCCTTCGCCGCAGAACTTGAGATAATTGCGCAGGATATCCTTGTATTGCGGGTCCACGCAGTTGTCGATGATCGCATTGGCACGGCCCGTGGGATCCTTGCCGCGCAAGTCGGCAACACCATGTTCCGTGACGACGACCTGGACAGAGTGCTCGCTGTGGTCGAGATGGCTGACCATCGGCACAATGGTGCTGATCGCGCCATTCTTTTGGATCGACGGGCAGGTGAAGATTGAAAGGTGGGCGTTGCGGGTGAAGTCCCCGGAACCGCCGATACCATTCATCATCTGGCGTCCCAGCACGTGGGTGCTGTTCACGTTGCCGGAGATGTCGAACTCCAATGCGGTGTTGATGGAAATGATACCGAGACGGCGAACGATTTCCGGGCTGTTCGAAACTTCCTGCGGACGCAGGACGAGACGATCCTTGAAGAAGCTCCAGTTTCCGTAGATGCGTTTGAGGACTTCGGGGGTAACCGTCAGTGCGGTACCGCTGGCGAAGCTGATGCGCTCTTGCTCGAGAAGGGAAATCACGCCGTCCTGAATAACCTCGGAATAGAGATCGAAGGCTGGGATTTCCTTGTTCTGCGCCATGGCCTCAATGACGGCATTGGCAATGTTCCCCACACCGGACTGGAAGGGCAAACCATTGGGAATGCGCCCGGCCCTGCGTTCTGCCGCGAGGAATTGGGCGACATTGGCACCGATTCGCTGGGTAACCGGGGTTGATTCGTCAAATCCGCTTACTTCGTCATCGGCGCTATTGATCACAACACCGGCAATGCGGGAGGGATCGATTTTGACAACGGTGCTGCCAACGCGATCACGTGCCGAGTAAATGGGAATCTCGCGACGATGGGGAGGATCCTTGGGCTCATGGATGTCGTGCAAGCCCCGGAGGAAATCGGGATGCTTGGTGTTCAGTTCCAGGATAACCTTGTCCGCGAGACGGGCAAAGGTGTTGGCACCACCGACAGAGGTGGTCAGCACTACGCTGCCATCGGGATCAATGTCGCAAACCTCGAGCACGGCCCAATCCATCTTGCCGAGGAATCCGGCTCGCAGCCAAGGCTGGAGCTGGGACAAGTGCATGTCGAAGTAGACGATTTTGCCAGTGTTGATTCCCTTGCGCAACGTGGAATTCGACTGGTAGGGAGTGCGCCATGCGACGCCATCCGCAGCGGCCAGTGCGCCGTCAAGCGAAGGACCGGTTGAGGCTCCGGTGACAACACCGATGCGCCAAGGTTTGCCTTGGGCATGTAATTCCGTGGCCATCTTGGCCATTGCGCTGGGTACGATCTTCGCGGCGCCAGCAGGAGTGAATCCACTGAATCCTACGGTGGAACCGTCCTTGATGAGTCGTGCGGCCTCTTCGGGTGTGAGTATTGGGAAGGGATGCTTCTTCATTGTGTTTTAACTTGGAAAGTTGGCTTAAAAAATCGGCACACCTCTTAAATAGAGTATTTCGCCTAAAGAAAAGTAATGAACTTTAAGCCGTAAGATTAGAAGTATAATCGAAATTAATAAAGTAGTATTTCTAATGATTAACTATGATTAAGGCTCTTTTTAGGCTGAATTTAACAAGGAATAGGAAGATGGCCCAGGAACCAAGAATTAGTTTCAGTGATGATTCTTTTGCGGAATCGAGCAAATTCCTGAAGTATAAAAGCATTAAAAATGGCCATTCTATTTCAGAATTTATGCCAAAAACCTCAATTCATTATGGAATACATTCCCTTTTTGAAGGGGATTTGAGATCGCTCAAATTCATCGTACAGGACTCAGGAATCCCTTTGGGGTTTTACAGAATATATCCGCAAATTTTCGCGTAGACTTTGGGCATACACGATTGGGCTGCGCAAATATTTAGGGAGGTTCGGAGATTCGAAGAACTGGCTGCACCATAAAATTTCCTCTGATTGGGGCTGCACAATCTCTTCTCGCAATTTTGTTTTGCCCAATTGCGCATGCACAATCAGGCCATGCAAAATAATTTGCTCCGATTGTGTTTTTCCAGGAGGGCAGGGTAATCATGAGCACAGTATTTGGCAAAAAGCACGAGGTGCTCAGCAAAAGGTATCAGGTGACTGAATATATTTATTGGAGTCTCGTTGCTGTAATTAATCCAATCCAATGCGACCATCTGCGAGAATAGTAGGCAGATAAATTATTCGACAAAATCGGGAGAATTGTTCTTACTTTCTGGGAATTTCAGCAACAATGGCTGAAACCATATAACCTTAATAAAGCCAAATTATGAAAAATACGATTAGGACGGTGGAGTTTTCCCGTTTACGCAATGAGGAGCATTTTGAATTTCATTTCGAATTTAAGCAATTGGTGAGTGAATGTGTGCTAACAGGCGCATTTCAATCCTTGGTCAGCATCTATAGACAAAGTTTCGAAGAGTTGAACGACTCGTTGGAAGTAATTCGCAAGAGTATTTATACTGGCCAAATGGTAACTGCCGACAAATGGCGGGACGCGACATATCGACGGATACGTTTTGCGGTGGAAGAATTCCAGCACCATTTCGACCCGGAAAAATGCTTGGCTGCCGAGAAGGTTTTTATCGTCATTAGACATTATGGGGATATCTCCCGCGCAGCTCGCGACAATAAAACTTCGGCATTTATGAATATGATTCAGGATTTACGTGATAAGAGAATAGGTGATTTGCAGTTGCTCGGGTTGGTCGACTGGATGTGCGAGTTGGAGGAGAACAATGAACGGTACAGAAGATTGAAGGAACAACGCTATACGGAGCAGGCCCAGCAACCTGCGAAAAAAGTATGGGAGGCCCGCCAGGCGGTGGATGCCGATTATGAGACAATCATGTACCACATGGCTGTGCACATGAAACTTAATCCCTCAGACGAAGTGGTTGCCATGCTGGCAACTGAGATAAGTGCGCGAGTGAACTCTTATCGCTGGCTTCTGGCACAAAGGCGGGGAATCGCGAAAATGAATATTCTCAACCCTGTTTGCGTTGATTCAAGTAGCTGAGGCGGATTTCCCCTGAATTGCACGGTGTTGGCGCTGGTAGAGAGGAAGAAGTTCCTTGAGCCAGAATACTGCTTCTTCTGCACTATTGGCACCATATACGCGGTCATCATTTATATCGCGATATCGTATCCTGTTGTCCACGGGCGTGTCAGCCATCCGCAGGCTCCATCCCTCTATCCTAAGGCCGATGATGAGGCGCTTATATATCCATGCCAGGCAAATTTCGGACATGGTTCCTGCACCTCCACCGATTGCAATTATTGCGTTGGCATGGGCGACGACTGAGTTACGGACATTATCCAGGCCGGTAGGAATTGAGATGTCCACAAATTGATTGGCTTCCGATGCGTCATGCCCCGGCAAAATTCCCACGGTATCTCCCGGTTGATACTTGTTTGACAGTTTCGCCCCCCGGCAGGTGGATTCCATTACACCACCCATACCTCCCGTAAGTACCCGGTATCCGCAGTTGATTAATTCTCTCCCAACAGCTTCGGCGAGCAAGTCCTTGCGGGAACCTTTTTCTACTTTAGCATCTCCAATGACAGCGATTAGCGGACGCAGTTGATTCTCCTTTTTAGGCAGATGGATTTTCACGGGAGTTCTCATTTGGTTCTTGGATGTTGTTGGGATGTTTAATGCGTGGTTTTGATATTATCCGGGCAATGCACTGTTCCCTGCGCAGGCGATCATCACCTTTTCCTTCACCAGATGTCTCATACAAATAGAGTTCATCACGAATCCAGACCGGCTTTTTTGACATTTCCACGATGGGCAGCATGAAGGCCCAGTCTGAGGCAATGGGCACATATTCCGAGTCTAGTCTAAGGTAGTGATCGGGTATTTTATCAAACAATTTTTTCTTAAAGGATCGAAGGTGCTGCCACACATTCCCGCCTCTGGCCGCGCGTGGATTTATTAATTCCACGGGATATTTGCAGCACTTGTCTGTTCGCAGCATTGACCCGATTGTAACATCCGCGCCGTTATCGTATTCTTTAACCAGGCGGCAAATCACACCCGTTCCAATGAGGCAATCGTCCAGGTCCAATGTCACGATGACACTCTCGGGGTTTGTGCAAATGTGCCGGATGCCAATTATCAGATTGGCCATTTGTCCCCTGCGTTCGCGTGGTTGGAGCAACGTAATCTTTTCCTGATAGGGGTTAACCATTAGCCTCAGGTTGGCGGCAATTCTGGCATCGGATGCATCATCAATGATGATCGCACCCCAATTGCGTTGTTTTTGTCTTAACAGTGAATCCAGGCAACGGGCCATTCTCCCGGGCGGGACATTCCTGCCTGTTATCAGAAAGACGAACCTTTCGTTTCTGGAGCTTGGTACCCAATCGGTAGAAACTCCCACAAGGTTCACCTTGCCGAATTGCGCGGGGATGGAAAAACCTTTTTCTACAAGATCGAGCATTAGCATCCACTCCTTGCGTGCGCGCTTCAGCTCGTTCTCCGGATGCACAAACCAAGCGTGCTTGCAGTGTCCCCTCAGGGAGTGGATTGTTCCGGCCTTAACCTTTTCGTCGACTGCCCGGTGCCAGGATAGCAGGGGGCTTTTGTCCTTTATTTCATTGATGAATGGCCGGGCTGCAAGCAGACGCTCTTTGTGTAACAGACAGCCCCTGGCTTCCATTCGCCATGGTTTTGATTTATCCCCGGTTCCCGGTGGAGATGATTCTGGTTGGGCAATGCTTAACGACGCTGTAATGGCCTTGGGATCATCTTCAATGGCTTTTACCATTTCTTCTAGGTAATCCTCCCTTGGGCTTGATCGATGAATGAGGAGGTCGGAGTCAACCTGAAGAATGAATTTCCCGGAACATTGCTCAAACGCGTAGAGCGGGCTTGCCAGGGGAGCACCCGTCAGGCTGTGGGTTTCCGTTGAATTCATCCCAAACCAATCCATCTGTATTTGGGAGACTTTCTCCGGGTGAATTGGGCCATAAATCACGCGATCAATCAGCCCATAATCAACAAGTTTTAGGGCAGTCTGGCAAAGACCCTCAAAATCTGATTCTGCATACTGCCGGGTGTAATTATCCCGAAGCGAATCGATCAACAGTACTCTTTCGCAAAACACCGGAGGGCCTTCAAGCTGGCTCACCAAAT
>JAITVQ010000040.1 GCA_031285745.1 Puniceicoccales bacterium
TAGGGCGTGTCTTCAAAACATGCTGGAATCTACATGGCGGCCCGCGGCCAAGATACTGACCTACTGCCCTTGGTCCTCTCCAGAGTTCTTTATGTTTGATAATCTGCCTCTTTCAGCGCCCACAAAACACTTATTCACAACTGCACAGTCCTTGTCGCAAAAGGAAAAAGCACCAATGCAACTAGCAGAGTAGCTGTCGCGCTTTGCATTGGTATGAGAGCTTTTGGCAGACCTACTTTCGCAAACCGCGGAAATAGGTCTGCTAGTTGCATTGATACAATTGTAAACCGCGGCAGCTACTCTGCCACTTGCATTGGTGAAATTGCAAAGCGCGAAAAGGACTCTGCAGTTGGGTTTCATCCCGTCCGCTTTTGCAAAAACGACCCTGCAAAAAGGTTTTTCGACTTCTCAAAACCGCAAAACGACCTCGCCAGTTGCGCATGGAGTTTTTATCTCTTCAGGAAGGGGATATTCATCATGTTGGTATTTTGAAGAAACTCCCTAGGTCGTAGCCAGCCTTATCTATCGTAGATACGATAACTACGATGCCTATTACCTCGTTATCCTATACAAGCGCATTCCTACGTCACTTCGCGTGGCGCTTACGTAAAGGTAACAGTCCAACCATTTTCATATACAATTTTGGTAGATTCCTCACCATATCCGAGGGCTTTCCATGTTGCTAGTGCAGAAGCACACATCACAGAATCAGAGGAAGTATCAGCATAAAATTCAATTATTTCTACTACACTGATGCAAACGATACCTCCACCAAGCATAGTATGTTGTTCAATTGCAGCATTTATGCCTTTGAGTACAGCATCCCCGTATATCTTTTTTAGACTCAATGCCTTTTCCTGCCACACAATCCGGTATTGATTGCTCTCCACAACATCCACGCTGACAATCGCAATGGAAGCAATGTTTCTACTATTTACACGGAAAAACTTGAAAGAAGCCCTCATTTATCAAAGTTCAACCAAAAGTTTTAGAAGAGGAAACACTCTTTTTGCAAAGAAATACTCTGTTCCATAATTTCCCGTCTCTCGAATAACGAGATCGTAGGCATGAGGTAAATTTTTACCGATTGATGAATATTGAAGCATCCAAAGATCATACGATTCTGCAGAAAGATTCCTTAGATCTAATGCTTTCAATTTTGTATAGTCCGATTTTAGAATGTTAACCTCTATTACTCTTAATCCACTGTATCCTCTGCCTTCCAGCATAGCCTTGTATGCATCTGCTTGAAAACGAGTTTGCCAAACATAAAATCCTTCTCCTAATAAAGATTTATTAATCTCTCGAGGCCATACCCCTCCTCCACTTAGAAGTCGCATTGTATCTAACTTTCCCTGCACAGAATAGAATGACCTATACCCTGTTCCTAAAGTTGCCCTAACTAAATTGCCTGCTGGAATCAATGTGGGAGCTGTTGTTCCAACCATCAAATAGGTCTCTGCAAATCTTGAAAAACTGGCTATTGATTTCTGCGCTGCGGTAAATTCTGCCCTTTTTTGATCACTCATCCACGGACTGTCTTCCATGAAAAATGTATGATAATAATCATCACTTTTTTCGAGCCAATGGTTACCGTAAACTTCCCTCAACGCGACTTTGTACTTTTGGTTAACATAGCCGTATCCATCAGAGCCAGTTAATTGATGAACCTTTGAAATATCTTTCCAAAATGCTATTTCTCCTTGCAATTTTCGTTTCTTATCACCGTTCATATCAAAAGAAAAATAGGAACTTCCCATTGTGGGAATTTGCACAATATCAGGTCTAATCGCTTCCAAATCTTTTTCTAAATAAGCTATAAATGCTTGTATATGCTCTGGAGATGGACATCGCGAATCCAATTCTGCCAACCCGAGGTAATCGATGTAATTGACAGGATCGTTATTACAGTAGGCATACAAATTAACCGATTCCCCTTCGCCGAGGGGTTCCCGGGAAAGCCAGTGACCGGTGGAGGGGTTGTACCAGCGTTGGCCGAAGTCGACCAAGCCCGAGACCGGGTCGGTGTAGTGGGTGACGAAGCCAAGGTTGGCGGGTTCGCCACGGCGGCCAATCGGTTCGCCGAAGGGACCGTAGTAGTAGAGGGAGATTTGCTGGCCGGTGGCGCCGTCGACCAAGCCGACGAGGTTGCCCCGTCCGTCGTAGAGCGGGGAGCGTATCTTGGTGGTGGTGCTGGTGGTTTCCCGGTACCAGAGGAGCCCGCTGGCGCCGCCGCTCGCGTGCGCCGTGGGGGACCATACGTAGACCCGCTCGGTGAGGTCGCCGCCCGTGGAGTTGGTTTCTTTTTCGTAGAGGGGCAGGAAGCCGTCGTAGATCCAGAGGGTTTTGCGCTGGAGGGTGCCGTTGACCTGGTGTTCGCGCGCCACCCGCCGCCCTTCCGCGTCTTCAGTTATCTACAGGAAAACTTAGAAAATAATGAAATCACTAGCTCAACTATCACCAAATTAAAACTCAGGCTTGCTCTGCCAAACCAACGAGAAACAATCCATTATAACGTAGCTGAAACAGTCGCATTCCTACCGGAGTTGGATCGTGTGTCTTGTGATGAAAGAGGCGCAAGGCACATGAATGGATAACAGGGAAAGCGTCACGAGGTGGGCTAGGCGTTGGAATGTTCAGTTTGAGGTAGGCGAGTTTTCTCTGATTTCAAAATGTAGGAGGGTTGTAGCCGAGTGCCGAGGAGCAATGCGACGACACATCTACAATCGAAGCGCAGAATAACAGCTGATTCACGTCTCCTTAAAATAGCACAGTCAATTATTATGTTGGCATCACAACTGCTATGGTTGGCCAGTGGGTTCATTTGAATGATCTGCAAGTTTATCTAGAAAGGAAACGAAGCAACTAGTTTTCTCAGATCATTGATGACCTTTTGTGTTTCTGCATACGGAACTCGACTGTTGTATAGGCAAGCAGAGAAATCCTTGTTGGTCGTTTTCCCTGTGCCATAGTCAATCATATAGGCCTCGAACTCCTGATAGGCAGCGCTTTCACGTCCACACTTTGCAAGAATTAAATTCAGTGCTTTCATCAGGAATTCAGTGAAAGGGTCGGATTTTTGTAGATCCCACCAAACGATGTCTGAAACAATCCCTTCAAATTTGCATCCACTCGCTTCAATGTCTTTGAAGACACATTGCTGAAAGGATACACCTTCAAAGTAGCACTGACGAAATGAGACTCCGTCGAAGCGACAGTTCCGAAAGAGTAGTTGACTGCTGCCTTTCAAATCGTGGTTCACTATTTTGTTGTTGGAGATCAGATGTGTTCGTAGTCCTTCAATTGTACTGCGCGAAAAAGAACAGCTATCAAAGAGAGTTTGATGGGGCTTGAAATTTATCACCGACACTTTGTCGAATAGGCATTTCTTAAATGAATTCGCTGGGGCAATCATTCTGCGCAGATTACACTGTTCGAAAACACACTCAGTCCAGCAATTCTCTGCACCCCATAGGTGTCCATCGGATATCAGGTCTTTGAAGGTGCACCGATTGAACTTACACTCGACGAAGTTCAGGCCAATTTTAGCGTAGGAAACTGAAAACGTATTGAATTGAACACCTCGAATGACTTCGAAACTAGACAACTCTGTGGAGTTGGACCATTCCACGACATCGGATTTTGGTAAACCTAAGATGTGGTGGGCATCACCTTGCATCCCTAGAAGTCGTTCAATTATCACCATAGTCGGTAGTAAAGTGGAACAGGCATGTTCCCTGTAGCGCCATGAATGTCAAGAAACTGACGAGTTAAGTCGTACGCATTTGCACTGGATTTGAATGGCTTGATATCATAGATGCCTCCGCCATTGAAGAGGTAGTCGGGGCGACGTGATTTGAGGAAACCGCCAGGCGTAGCAATTGTTCTGTCTATGTTGAGATTCCTCAGAAACCCCCGGCCCTGAGCCTCTGTCGCAAACCGAAAATTGAGTTCGTGAAAAGCGGACCCAGCCCTTCGAAAATTGCCGTTGGCGATTAACGCTTGGATGTCTTTAACCTCAAGCATAATTGCTGGATTCGATGAGGTCACCTTGCCTTGAACCAATCGTTCTGTATAGCGACGGATTGATTTCAATATTGCTATATCGTCTGTAAACCCAACTGCCCTTTCTGTGGCAGCGATTTGCTTAGCGGATCTCGTCCCCATTGTGGCAAGACCATGGCCAATATTTTTATTGCCTAATACTCGGGCATGTGTGTTCGCGCTTCTTTCAATAATGGCAATTTTCGAAAAGTTGATGGGTAAAGCATCTTTGAGCAATCCTCTCTGAATTGCAGCCTCAAAGGCGGTATCTTTAGCCAACAACAACATGGCGTTTGGAGACTCTATGCCTATATTTGTCAATCTGTTGACTAAAGAAGAGTATTTGATTTTCAATCGGGATGATAAGGATATACCACTGTTGAATCCCATATGCATACCTGCAGACAGGCCATTTTTCGCATATGGCAGGCCAAGCATGGCGGTCTCTATCCCAAACATCAACCATCCGTCTTTTTCATTACCCAACTCCATTTGGTAAGCACTCTCCATGAATGGCAGAAAGCGCATGGCCTGAATAGGCAGGGATCCTTCTAGCGCGGCTCGTTCCCGCCATGCTAACCCGTCCATTCGTAGTTGAAACTCGACTTGATCTAGAGCCTCTTGTTCTTCTCTGGTGTAACCAAATGCACAAATAGCGGGTGTTCCTTCAAAGGACGAAAAGAAACGATGATCATAGGTATGTTCACTGGAACGTCGATCCAGTCCGAGATAGTCTAAATAATTAACGGGATCATTATTGCAGTAGGCGTAGAGGTTGGAGGAGGCAGCTTCGCCCAAGGGTTCCCGGGAGAGCCAGTGGCCGGTAGTGGGGTTGTACCAGCGTTGGCCGAAGTCAACCAGGCCTGAGACCGGGTCGGTGTAGTGGGTGGCGAAGCCGAGGTTGACGGGTTCGCCACGGCGTCCGATCGGTTCGCCGAAGGGGCCGTAGTAGTAGCGCGAGACCTGCTGGCCCGTGTTACCGTCCACCAGTCCGACCACGTTGCCGCGTCCATCGTAGAGTGGTGAGCGGACCTTGGTGGTGGTGCCGGTTTTTTCCCGGTACCAGAGGAGTCCGGTGGCGCCTCCGCTCGCATGCGCCGTGGGGGACCAGACGTAGACGCGTTCGGTGAGGTCACCGCCCGTGGCGTTGGTTTCTTTTTCGTAGAGGGGCAGGAAGCCGTCGTAGATCCAGAGGGTTTTGCGCTGGAGGGCGCCGTTGACCTGGTGTTCGCGCGCCACCCGGCGCCCTTCCGCGTCATAGGTGTAGGTGAGGGTTTCGTTGGCGAAGCCGGCATTGCGCGCCGACTGGCTCGTGGTCAATTTGCCCAGGCGTCCGTCCGCCTGCCAGTGGTAGTCCCAGCGCCAGTCCGCGTTTTGCTGGCCGTTGGCGTCGTAGCCGTAGGTGGTGGTGGCCGGGCCGTAGGGGAAGAGTAAGGCGCTGTGGTGGTATTCGTAGCCGCCACCGGGTTTCGTAGTTTGGGAGCGCACCCAGACATGGGCCAGGCCGGGATTGTCTCCCGCTGCTGTGGGCAGCACCATGGCCGCGTAGAACCAGCCGTTAGTTTGTTCCAGCGAGCGTGGCTCGTAGGTCTTCCAGTTGACCCCTTCCGCTGAGTATGCATAGGCATCCCCCGAGTTGGGCGGAATGCTGTCATCCCCTTCCTGGATCAACCAAGCTTCACCCCGATCAGGATGTTCGTCACTTCCTTCTATCATGATGCGGGCCAGTGCCGGCCCATTCGTGTCGAAGACGAAGATCTTTCCAGGGTTGCCTTCGGTCGGATTGCCATTGTTCAGGCTCTGATCCACGATTTGGGTTGTACTGATGTTTTCACATTCCTGGGTGATGCGCGCGTGCGCCCTCTGTCCGGTTCTCCAATAAAGCTTGATTCTCCAGTGTCCTGCATATGGGAGGCGGGCCACATAGGTTGCCACTTCTCCTGTTGTCAATGCTCCCGTGGTGCTTTGGAAGCAAGTGACAGGTTTGGTGGAATCCAATATCCCAATGCCAGCCTTGGAAATAATCGCGGTTTCCGTGACCTGGCCCCAGACGGGGATTTTCCGGTCGAGGGCCACGGTGGCAATTTGGTTGAGGTTGTTCCCGGAGGCTGTGCCGCCAAAGCCGCTCCGGTTCATGTTTTGCCGGACACCCATGCCATTGTAGGCGTAGGTGAACGCACCGCCGGGCACGGTGGTGGTGCCCTGCAAGGTGGCGCTTTTGAGCTGGCCCGCATAACCTTCGTTGGTTTCCGTGTAGGCGAAGTTCCACGCCGTGCCGTCCTGGAGTGTTTCTTTGGTACGCCGGCCCAGGCCGTCGTGGTCGTAGGCGTAGCCGAGGGAACCCGAGGTCCAGTTTTTGAGTTGGGCGTTGGTGTAGCTGGCCGCGTGGATGACGTGGGGGGCGCGCATGGCCTCCAGGAGTCCTGTCGAGCCGATGGCGACTCCGCCTTGTTGTGTTCCGTTGGTGACAGTGCTCGGGTTGCGGTTGCCGTCGTAGGCGTAGGTGATGGTTTCGGAGAGTCCGCCGGGACCAGTGAGCGTGAGGCCGGTCTGGAGTCCGTTGTCCCAGGTGCGGGAGAGGCCGTACCCGGAGAGGAGTCCGCTGGTGTAGGTTTCTCCGGCGATTTGGTCTGCGCTGTAGTTGATGGCCCGGGTGCCGCTCGCGTCGGTGGTGGTTTTTATTCGACCCAGGCCGTCGCGAGGGTCGATGGTAACGGAGGGAGTGGTGAGTACGCCCGGACCTCCGGTGTATTGGATTTGGAAAAGTTCCCCGTGCCCATCGTAGTTGTAGTCAATTTTTGTGCCATTGGAGAGGGTAACTTGGCGGAGCGCTCCACCGGGGTAGTAGGTGGCAGTTTCAGGGGTGGTGCTGGCGATGCTTTTACTGGAGGAGGTTCCTGAGGCTGCCGTGTTCCATTGGGTGGCAGAGGCTGCCGTTTGAAGGTTGGTTTGAGCTCCAGCGGTGCTGAGGGTATGGTTCCAAGTTGTCCCGGGTGCTCCGTAGCCGGTGGTGCCGGTGTAGCGGCGCTGGGCATCCCAGGTGCTTCGGGTCGTGGCGCCTCCTTGGGTAGCAGTGGCAGTGAAGATGGCACCACGATTATAACCAAGGCCAATGCTGGCAACACCACTTGGGGCAATGTTGGTGGGAAGTCCGTAGGCGTCGTAGGTAGTTTGGGTAGTTCGACCGAGAGCAAGGGTTTGGGTCGCGGAGGTGCGACCTAAAGTATCCGTGGTGCGGGTGGTTTCCGCCAAGGTGTGCCCACTGGGTGAAGTGAGTTTGATGTTTTTCCAAGACCAGTCCGGGTCCAGGGTGACGACGTTGTGCCCGTCCCGGCTTTGAGTGATGAGTTGGTTGGCGTTGAGGTTGAGGCTCCGAGTGACGGTTTCGCCAAAGCTGGTGGTGCTTTGGAAAGTGCCATCCGGCGTGGCGATGCTGGTGTGAATATTATTTTCCGGGTCGGTGATCGTGGTGACAAGTTTGCCGCCTATGCAGGAGTAGGCATATCGAGTTGCCGCCCGGCCTGCTTGGGTGAGAGATTCAAGGCGTCCGAGGGAGTCATATTTGTAGGAAACGGTACTGCGAGTGTCTCCTACGGGAGCAGTGACTGTGGCGAGGTGTCCGTTGTGATAAGTGTAGTCGGTGACAGTTCCGTTGGGAGCATTGATTTGTTTGATGCGACCCAATAGGTCATAGTTGTAGGTAGTCGCCGCTGCCGCAAGAGGCGTTCCTCCGTCCGCCAGTGGCGTATAGATGGTGGTGGTACCCTGAGGCGTGATTTGGAGACCTTGGCAGGCAGTGCTGGTTTGTTTGATGCAGTTGCCCGCTGCGTCGTAGTCGTCGATCCAAGTGCGCCCGGATTCGGTTTCCGTGGTGGTAACCTTGGGCGGTTGTCCCGCCGTACGCGCCCAGGTCGTGCTCATGGCCGGCTCGAAGGTGTTACGGGAGGTCAAGGGCTGGCCCCAGATATCCCACGTCTGGGTCGCAGTGTAATTCAAGGGATAGGTGACCGTGTGGCTGAGGCCTCCATAGTTGTGGGTTTCTTTCCGTCCGTTATGGGTGGCGGTTTTGATCCGGTTCAACGTATCGTAGGTAAATGAACTGGTTTGTTCCGGAAGGTTGCCCCAGGTGAGTTTGCTGTTTTCGAGACGCCCTTGGCCGTCGTAGGTGTAAGTGATTTTTTTTCCACCGAGGAGTTCGATGGTCTTCGGCGCTCCCCAAGCCGTGAACTCGGAAGTCGTGGAAGAGTCCAGCGTGAGCGAGGAACCCACTTCAATGGTTTGTGCCGAGGCCAGGTAACCCTGTGGGTTATAGGTAACAGTGGACCGGGTGGCTCCAGAACCACTCCCGCGTTGAACCTGGGTCGTGACGCTGCCTCCGTTGAGCGCATACCGACAGGTGGTGACTACACCATCCGGGCTGATAACGGCGGCGAGAGGGCGGTTTTGGCCTCCGGCGATAATGTTGCGAAAGTTGTACCGGGTAGTCTCACCCTCTGCCGTGCAGGCGGGGTTGAGAAGATTGGCATAGTCCCACTCTACCTCGGAAACGGTGTAGCCAAGGTTCTTGGTCGTGATCGTGAGTTTGGAGCCGGTATAGCTGTAACTGATTTCGTTGGATGTTTCATTGCTGTATCCGTTTCCTACATATGTCAGGAGCCCCGTCTCATGAGTCGACCTGTAATTGGGTGCTGTGCCACCTTTTGCCGTGAGCGAGCTTAACCAGATGGGGACCGATACTCCGTCAACCAGTTCCTCGTCGTAGACGAAGGTGGTGATCCGGTTGCCCGTGGCCGCATAATCCGTGATGCGTTGTGGGGTGGGGTTTTCTTTCCACGGTGAACCGTAATATACGCCAAAGCTATCATGGACAGTTGCCCCGTCCAGGGTCTGCTTGCAGGTGAGTTCGCACCGGGTGGCTTTGTTGAGCTGGCTCTCCTGACCATAGTTGTATAATAACCGGGTATAATCTGTCTGGATTGCCTGCGTACTACCCTGTGCCTTGCGGGCAAAAGTGTATTCAATGGTCTGTGGCTGGTTGTAGGGCGTTTGTTTTGCACATACCCAAGTCAGCTCCTGCCCGTCCACGAACATTTTCAGGATGTCCGTGTTAGGGATGTAAGTATCAGGCGCGCTCGACTCTTGTGGTTTTCCATTGGGATTCGTGATAGTAAAGCTTCTCAAGGTCGTTGCAGGCGGCGTATAAAATCCTTTCTCATTTTTGGCTCCAAAGTCTGTTCCCGCGTAGAGATTGACGGTCATGGAAAAGTCGGTGTTTTTGACGATGTCCACCAGAAAGTCTCGTCCCCGCACCTGTCGCAGGCGGGGTTTCCACCATGCCGGATTCATGGTGTCGTCCAGTTCGCCCCACAACCGTGGACGATATTTGGGAATGTCTTCTCCTTTGAAATCGTAGATCATTTCATAACGCGATCGGTCCCCGACAAATTCCAGTAGATCGTAGAACTGGTTCGTATCATAATCGGTGATGATCAACCGTGCATCCGCAATGTGGTCGTTGATCCCTGCTCCCAGCTGGAGCTGGAATTTGACATCCTGGGCCGAGGCATTCCACACTCCTAAATATCCAGTTCGATAGGCAATCGCCGCCAATTGTGTTTCCGAAAGCTTATAGGTAAGCCGCGGCTCCAAAATCGATTCATAATCGAGTCGGTATGTGCTGAATTGGGTCAGCCAATCCGAGGAACGTTGATTTGCGCTGGCAACAATTTCGCCATCATAATTCTCGTAACGGGGGTAATAGCCACTGGACAGGCCGTTTTCTCTCACATCGCCAAAAAAGAGGCCGTAGGTCCCCAGATAATTCAATACGTACAGGGTAAGCCAACTCGTCCCATGTCCCTTGCAAGTGGACATGTAGTGATTCCTCATGTAATTCCCGTTCGGATCCCCTAGTATGACTTTTCCTGATGCTTCTGCTTTCTTGGAAAAAGCAAATGACCGATATCCTGTGAATGCATCCAAAGCATACGGAAAAGTTTCATTTTCCTGCGAGGCATAGGCACCTCGCCCTGGCGGATGGTAGGAGTTTTTGCAAAATAGGTAAACGTTGCCAGAAACGCTGCCCAAGGAATAACAAAAGGTTCGCCGTCCCCCCGAAATATCTCCTTGGGGAAACATGTCATATATTTTCCCTTCGCTCTGTTGTACCTCCATGCTGAGTGAAGGATCTCCCACAACACTATTGGCCTCCGAGTAGTAGTGGGGTGGAAGTCCTAAAAATGATACAAAATGCCGGACTAACTCCGTGTCCACTTCTCCTCCTTCCAGCATGTTTTTCCCGGGTGAGCATTGGTTTCCGATGGCGGATCTCAAGTATGGGCATTCTTGCACAAAATGATCGGGAATGTCTCGGGGCAGCCCCTTCCATTCTGACTTTGCCGTCTCCTCGTCCCACATGGTAAAACTACTGCCAAAAAAGCATGTTTCCATCACGCATGGCCAAAAAATATATTTCAAATTTTGTAGATTTTTGCCAAGCAGGAGTAACGCCGTATCGTGTTCCGCAACCGTGCTGATGCGGATCGACGGCATGGAGTATTGATCGTAATTGACGTACCCGCTTAGTGATATCTGGGAGGTTTCGCCTGCATCTATTTTTTCAATATTCAAGTATTCGATCTTGATCCCATCCAGTGTTTTTCCCGCAAAGTTGATCAACTTCAGTCTTTCTACCAAGGAAATCTGCTGCAACTCTTCCTCCGTGGGGTAAGCACTTAATTGAGTTCCCTCCACCTTGGGCCAAACGAGTAATTCCGCTGGTTTGGAGTAGTCGGCTTCCACTTGGTCATAGACAAAATCCATCTGGGCCATGATAAAAAAATTATGCGCACCAAGCCCGGCATCGGGGTTGATACACGCTTTTTCGTATTCTTCCAAAAATTGTTCATATTGGCTTTCCCGACGATATTCCAAAACCATGTGACGCTCTTGCAGCATGCACAAGACCTTGGCCAAGGTAATCGGCGGAGCCTCGGTTTCGGCCAATAGTGACGTTGAGGAAACAACAGAAGACGGATTTTCAGCCTGTAATCCGGACAGTGATAAAGATCCTGTCACCATGCTAATTATTAATATCGTCGAGGCAATGCCTCGCGCCCATGTTTTCAGAAAGGTTTTCATGGAAAATCAGAGAGTGGGGGTTAGTATGTTCAGCATGGGATTATTTAAGGAGGATGCAGCCGGATCGAGACGCCCACCGATGAGATCTTCATAACGTTCCCGATAGGTCTTGTTGGTTCCCTCCGCGGTGTTGTCGGCGTCTGCTACATTCGGGTCTGACCCCAATATTCGCTCCCACCAGTCTGGAATACCATCACCGTCGCTATCCTGATAGGGGTCGAACGAAACGATATCCTCGGGGGGTGGCAGGATGTGGTTGATCAGGTCGAAACCGAATACCAGTTTAAGCTGGCCAAGATTTGCCAGGACATAATTCGCCTCCACTGATACTGAGGGATTCCAGGGATACGCATGTGTCCAATCCTCCGCATAACCTTTTCCTTTTAAGTAGGCATTCGTGTCGTATCCCACCGCCTGCAATCGATCATAAAAAGGTTTTGCCACGGCCTTTAATTGTCCCAGCAAGGCTGGCGCATAATTTGTCTCCATTGCTGCATCATAGGTGGCTCGCTCGACGCTGCCCGCTCCACCTTTCGGCGGCATTGATGGAAATAGCGCTTTCAGATCAATCTTGGCTCCTCCCAGTTCAGCCAATTGAATGTCCAGATACCGCTTTGCCTGTATTGCCGTCCATTTGAGTTGTCCCAAGTTTAACGGCGCATAGTTACTTTCTGTCGAACTATCCGTGCCGGGCAATATCATTCGCTGTACCGAGTCACCTCCTCCATACCACCACAACGGATAATGCGGATTAACCTGAGGCTCGGGCTCGGGATCCGGTTCGGGCTCCTCCGGGTACGTGATATAATTATCGGGGTCTTCCGGATCAACAGGAGGTTTCGATGAGTCGCCTTCTTTCCGGACAGAGATTTCCGAAATTTCGATCCATTGAGGTGTTCCAAAAAAAGACATTTTTGTTGTACCGGAAGCAGGCATATACTGAAAGGTGATATCGGGGCATTCCCCAATGGAAAGGGTGCAACTCTTGAGCTTGTTATTGAATTTAATCCGCACTGTTCCCCAAGACATGTTAAGACTGAAATCTGCTCGCCGCCATTCTCCCGATGGGTTTTCTGTGCAATCCCACACATATAATCGATCTTTGATCGCAAACCGGATCCCATTAAATTCGAAGATTAGGCAGTCCTCCACGGTCACTTCTCTTGCGAATGATGTGTCTTCCAAGTCTAGTCCGGGATGAAGATATGGGTCGGGATAAAGGTCTGATCTTCCAGGAAAGGATAACCCGAATTCCACTTCCACTGTTTGCTCGCTGGGCAAGTTCGAAAATGTTTGTGAAAGTGAGTAGTGACTTCCCCATAACGTGAGACCACATGGGCGTGTGGGATCACTCTCCTTCTCTACGAATTGGCCACAATGGATACTATCTGCTTTGAGTGGTGACAACCTGACCACCCGGGTGTCCCATCCTCTTTTTTCGATAACTTGATGAATTTCCATATCAGTCATCCAGTCTCGCCGAAAATCCTCATAGTAAGGCAATGTTTTGGGTTTGCTCGCATACAAGTCCTTGGGGCGCGTGGTGGTCACGGAGAGTCGGTCCACTCCTATCCAATTTCCCTGCGCGAATCCTTTTGCGGAAAACGCTAATCGTTTCTGTTCCGCAGTTACCCCTTTGCGAAAATGTGCCTCCGATACTTGTCGGTAGCCGTCCACATACACGGAATAGGTTTGGCTCGTAAGATCCATCTCCAAGGTAATGCGCCGCCACAAGGGCTGACTTGGTGATATGTTAATAGTCCGCCAAAAGCTTTTGGTGTATCCAGTTGTGTTGAGTCCGCTAGTGAACCGGAAAAGCTGGCTGTCTCCATAAAGGGCATCCTTGGCAAACAAAGAGACAGACTCTGCCGTCAAGTTTACACCGTTAAAGGAAAAGATATTACAAGAATTTCCAGTGATATTACACTGAACCATCATGTCGACATAGAGTACCCCTGTTTGTGGCAGATTGGCAAAGTCGATATAGCACGGCGGATGGTCATTTTTGAGCAACAATCCCCGCGATGTCCATCCTTCCAGTTTGGCAATTTCCCCGCCGCCGTTCCACCCGACTAATTCTACATACGGCCCTAGTAGGTCTCCTTCAAATTCTGTTGCATAGGGAATCTGCTTGGTTGCGCCTTGGAGGTATACAGGAATAAATGCTAACAGTAATGTCAGGAATTTGCTCCATTGACCAAGACATTGGAGGGATATTTGCCCAAATCGTTTTTTAGTTCTTTCGCATATTATCGGCAGATAGTTTCTGCTTCGACCATGACTAGTGTTCATGATTTTTATTTCAGATAGAGGATGAACTGATTATTTATTGCGCAGGCGATTGGTCTTCTGCGCGCCCAAACACACCCATCCCAATATCTCCCTGACGCCGGGATAATTTCAGATCACCTTTGACAGTCATGGAGCCTTCCACGGTCAATGCTTCCGGCTGGGTTGGCCTTGGGACTTCAGTTGTAGGTTCCACATAACTTGTGTTCCGAAAAACTCCGCGACCATCTTTCTTGATCGTGAATAGATTGGAACGCTGATTGAAATCAGTTCCGCCGCCTACGATAAATTGGGCATCTGCTTCATCCTGATTGAATGCTCCCAATACAATTTGCCGGAGTTCCGGTGCGGACGCTCCACGCCCGATGGCGATGGCTTCCTGCCCGCTGGCTATCGAGTATGCGCCCAAGGCAATCGACTGGTTTCCTGTGGCATTGGATGTTCCACCCAAGGCCATGGCATTTTGCCCACTGGCGATGGCATAGATTCCCATGGCCAGTGATGAGCTTCCCCCGGCACTGGCCGCAAGACCCATCGCCAGCGAGTTTCCACCTTCTGCCTTGGCGGTCGCCCCGATGGCCGTGGAATTTTTTCCAAAAGCCTTGGCTCTCTCGCCCAAGGCTGTTGCATTTTGTTCACTCGCGATTGCGGCATCTCCCAGTGATACTGCTCCCCATCCGGAAGAGAGTGTGCCGTTCCCGATGGCAATGGAGTAATAGGCTGTTCCAGAAGGGCCATTCGCCGTAGTCGCATTCAGGCCCAGCGCAATATGGCCGGTATTGGGCGGAACTATGCCGCCAAACAGGGCATTGCCACCACTACTGTTATTGTCTCCCTCCGTCAATACCCTCTTGCCCGCAATGGTAATTCTGGGTGTTTCATCGTCGGTATTGAGTACGATCGCCTGTGTACCCTCTGCTCCGTCGGGCGAAAGGATCAGCTTTCCCTTGAGCGTGGTCGCTCCGTCAACGACCGCATTATGCGCAATGTGCACCTGCCCTTTCAATTCGCTGGCACCGTCCACCTGCAAAGCGACGCCTTGGGATGGAAATGAAGCCTGTGAGGTTGGTTCAATGAAAGAAGTATGCCGAAATACCCCTTTGCCATCTTTCATGATGACAAAAAGATTAGAGCGATTTGCCCAATCCCATCCATTCCCGATCATAAAAGAAGCATTGTCGGTTGGCTGATTATGGGAACCCAAGGCAATTTGATAAGGCTGGGTCGTATATGTTCCCATGCCCAAGGCTAGGGAATAGAGCGCTTCTGTTCTCGCCCAAGTTCCCAAAGCAATTGCATAGTCGCCTTCGGCATGTGAGTCTTGTCCCATGGCCAAGGAAGATTCATCAGCAGCATTGGCACCATGGCCCAAGGCGACTGAATTATTGCCCGAGGATTGGGAAAAACTTCCGATAGCGGAAGAATAGAATCCCATCGCAGTAGTGCCATTCCCTAATGCTAGAGAATGTTCGCCCATAGCCACCGCTCTACCCACTGCTGTCGAATTGTTGCCAATGGCAGTAGATCCGGAACCCAAGGCTGAAGCATAAATTCCATTTGCAATAGTCCCGGAGCCTACCGACACTGCACTATTTCCGGCGGACAAACTCCAAGTTCCCACGGACACCGCATTGTACCCCTCAGTGGCAGCCTGGTTTCCTACCGCTGTTGAACAAGCGCCTTCAGCAGAAGAATTATATCCTATTGATAGATTCTCAATATGTCCCGTCCCTGTCTGGGTAATTACCCGTTGTCCTGCTATGGTAATCTGTGGATCTGCGCCAATCGGATCAAATACAATCACTGGGGATCCCGATCCAGGCACATCATACAATGACAATCGTCCTGTTCCATCCAATTGCATCGCTATGCGAGCATCATTCTCACTACGATGGACCCAATTCCAGTAAACAATCGTGCCATAAGCAAATTGATCTATGGATGTGTCGCTCCCTTCCCCGTTCCAACGCGCATCAATGGAATAACCGGGAAATACATTTTCCCCGAGGAAGACCTTATTGATTTCCACCCGACCGCGCACCAGCAAGTCTTCTTCGACAAGAAGGCTTCCGTTAACAGTTTCTTCGGGGACGTATTGAGCAGGCAAAACTACAGGTGCCAATGCCAGCGCGACGAGGATAGTTTGAACTACGGAGAGGAGTTTCATGGGGAGTTGGGATAAGTGGTTGGGGCATTTCTTGGGGCGTCGTTTCGAGGAGTGCCATTACAAGCATGCCTTTGCTGCATGAGTGTCCTGTAAATAAAACAAATCAATAAGAATTATCGTTTATAGTTTGTAATGATGAAATTTGTTCTAAAATAATGACTTTGGTCAAATAAATCGATGTTTTCAGGTAATATATTGTTATTCGGAAAATGATCTGTTGAAACTATCATGAGTCCCGAGATGACATCGCCAGATTTTGAAACTACTGATATTTTCTCAGGTTATTTTTACACAAAACTGAATCGGTTCCCTAATCGTGGAGAAATTTATTCATCACTTGTAGTCTTGGGATTTTCATATTTGGTGCGAAGGCATGATCATTCCCTTTGCCGCAATCCTGATCGATATTCACAAGTACTTTGGAGAAACTTTGCAGCTCGTTGCGCTCATCGCGGTTGTGTGGATTGCGATAAAGGGCAAAGCGCCGATCAAGCGGGTGGCTCCCGTTCTTCTTGATATCAATTTTGTCATCGGGATCATGGTTTGGATTTTGGAACAGCGGCAGATTTCAGTGCTGCATCCCGTATGCATGATCGCCGCCCTGGCGCTGGCTCACATTGCCGCGAAAAAAGAGAAGCCAGGCGTGGTTATCGGACTTTGGTGCGGAGTGTTAGCATTACTTGTGGTCGGGATACTTATTGCCAAGGGAAAGATTGCTCCGGGGTTGTGGCTGGTTTGATTAATCCGACCCGCGAATGAGCGCGGCATGCTCGAATACTTTTCGCCAGATTATCTTGGCGTGTATTCTCTGCTAATTTTTGAAAATTCCTATCCAGCCAATGCAGAGATAGCCGAGGGTGCGACCAATGGCTCCAGAAAAGGTCGCCAATCCGAGACTTCGGATGCGTTGAGCGAAGAGGCCATGAAGAGGCGCCATTTGGGGCGAGTGGGCATTTTGGGAAGGTTCATGCCCGCCTGTTGGGGGAGGCGATTGGCTTTTCGCGCGTTGCAGCGGACGCAGGCAGTGACAATGTTTTCCCAATTGGTTTTCCCGCCCCTGTCGCGAGGGATAACATGGTCCAAGTTTAACTCATGCTCGTCAAAAAGGCGTCCGCAATACTGGCAACAATGCCCATCGCGCAGGTAAACATTACGACGACAAAATCGAACCTCGCGCCGGGGGAGACGGTCGTAGGACTTGAGCAGGAGGACAGGCGGAATGCGCAGGGAGAGCCGGATGGTCCGGAGGCTGCGTCGCGGGTCGGGATTTTCCTCGGAGAAGGATAACCATTCGGCGGCATTCATCATGCGATAGCCGAAATCGGGACTGGAAAATACTACCTGGGCATGCTCCTGAAAGAGAAGCGTGATCGCCCGGCGAACTCCAATGATGTTGACCGGTTGCCAGACTCGATTGAGGACGAGTACACGATTCTCCAAGCGCGAACCCATAACTGGGGGCGGATGTTTAGTGGATATGCCCTTACCCTGTCAACGCTGACGAATTACTAACTTCTGCCTACGCACTTCGGGGGCGTTTCTCCCCCCCCGTTGGTCTTACTTTGGCACGACAATGAATGACTGTGCATCTTTATCCGAAGCTGCATACCTGTGATTGCCAATTTGGATGCTTACGTCGGAAATGCTTTCGGATTCAACTACAATGGCGCTTTGAGCCGTGGTATTGATGGGAATGGCAGGCTTAATCGTTTCGTTCACCAGAATTTTTCCGTCGGCCTGCTGGGTGATTTTTACATGAACCGGTTTGTTGACCTGAACTGTCAACGTGTAAGGCGCGATGAATTCTGCCTTTGCCCGGGTTGGTTCGGTTGTCTGTACGGAGATGCTGTTTGTTTCTAGGTCAGACGCATCATCGTCAGCGACCACGGCAATCTCATAAGTATTTTCAGAGTTATCAGTCGGAACTCCGACAAAAACAAGTGCCGTGATGGCCCCGATAATTAGGATTACCGCAAGAATGATAAACCAGGCGATGCAACCTGATTTTTTTGGCTGCCCTGAGTCGGGAACTGTTTTTGCTCCCTCATAATCGACAAGTCGGGCGGCCATGGGATTATGCTGTTATCTGGGAAATGTTTTAATGTTGCGGGGATTGGCCGGGAACAGGGCCCTGGATAATGAACGAAGTCGCATTAGCCTCACTGGATGTATAATTCATGTTCCCGATTTGCACACGGATGACGCTTATCTTGGGAGAACTGATTATGACATCCCCTTGGGCGACAATTTCCCGGGCGATTGAACTGCGTTCAATGGGTTCGTTGAAAATGATTTTGTTGTCACTGGACTGGACAATTTTTACCTGCACTCGCTCTTCCGAGTAGAGTTTCATGGTGTATTGCGGAACCGTGGTGACTACGGGATTCGTTGGTGCTGGCGTGCCCGATTTCTTGTCGCTGCAAGAGGTCAATTCCATCAGTACAAAGATGACAGCCAAGACCCCGATGCTGATCAATCCATAGCGGATGATTTTCTTGCGATCGGCGCTGGGACGGTTGGCCGTTTCCAATGCGCTGGAAGTGAAGTCGGTATCCAGTTTTTCATCCGTAACCCCGGCGATGACATTTTTCTCCGCGGCATCCACGTCCATACGTCCAAAGACTTCGCGTTGCAGGCGGCGGGAGGTGGGGGAGTTGCCGGAATGCGATTGGACGAGCGAATTGTATTCGTGGACAATACGGTCAGGGTCCAGATGCAGGAATTTGGCGTAAATCTTCAGAAACCCACGTTTGTAAACATCTGCGAGACCAATGCGTTCAAATTGGTTATTTTCCATCGCATCCAAAAATTCGCCGCGTACCTTGGTGTACTCCGCAGCTTCACGAATTGAGATGCCCTGACGCTGGCGCGCTTCCAGCAATTTTTCGCCGATGGTTTGCATGATTCAGACAGGTGTGTTTTCCAAGGGAGTGATTGAAGCAAATGATTCTAGCCTCTAATCAATCCCGCAAGGAGATTAACGAGATAAATAAACGGACTCGCAAGCATTTCTATGGCAAAACCCATTATTTTCCGAAATCCGGGAATGTTGATCAGGATAAGCAGCACCCACCAACCATTGCGGGAGAGAAAGAAGTAGGTCTCTTCTTTCATGTTAACCAGATGGCGCATGATATGCGACCCGTCGAGCGGGGGAATGGGGATGAGATTAAAGAAAATCAGCATCACATTCACGTAGATGAACGGGACGATTACCCGCTGGAGGACTCCGCTATCATCCAAGGTGGCCCCATATCCCAAGAGGATTCCCCCGATGATGCTGGCTATGAATGCGATTAATAAGTTGGCAGCAGGCCCGGCCAAAGTGATCAGAATGTCATCCATGCGCCATGTTTTCCGGTTGGGCAGGGAGATTTGCACAGGTTTCCCCCAGCCGATGATGGCGATGGGCAGATTCATCCCCATCAGGATTGGCAGGAAGATCATAATCCCGGGGATGAGAAAGGTGCCGATCGGGTCGAAGTGAGCAAAAGGGTCCAGAGTGACGCGGCCTTGCTGGCGGGGCAGTGGGTCTCCGCGCAGGTCGGCGACCCAGGCATGGCCAAATTCGTGAAGTGCGATGCTGACCAATAAAATGACAAACCAAATGCCTGCATCGGCGAGAGCGTGGAGATTCATGAAAAATAAATCGACGGGTTACTTGGTGGAGGCGGTTGGCGTTGGAGTCGCAGGAACCGTTGCCGTTGGGGTGGGAATGGGGGGGGCGGTCGGGACTGTTACCGGAGGGCGTAGAATGTTGCGGATTTCCTCGCGGGTGGATTCGAGTTGGGGTGATTTGCTGGCTCCCAGCAACGTCTCGGCCTCGGATTTTTGCCCCAATTCGGCATGAACCCGTGCCCGGTAGAGCCCGAGGACTTCTTTTTCCAAAGGAGATCTGGCTTCGGCGGCCAGTGAATTCCAAGCGGCCAAGGCCAGTCGCCAGTTGGGTTTTTCACAGTCAAAAAAGCTTTCGGCATAACGCCACCGATATCCGGCTTCGTCGGGGTTTAGCTCGGCGGCAGTATGGAAGGCTTCCTGCATCTTTTTGTCGCATTCCTCCCGTTTGAGCAGATTGCGGGAAGACAGGATGTTTTGATACGTCGCAAGGAATTCGCCAAAGTGGTAATGATAAACCGCCGTTTTCGGGGCGAGCCGGGTGGCTTGTTCCAGCAATGTCAGGGCGGTGACATAATTGCCCTCTTCCGCTGCGTATGCACCGAGTTGGTGTTTGATGACAGCCTGATTGGGCCAAAGTTTGTCAGCTTCCTCAAAACGCTTGTTGGCTTCCTCCCGCATATCCACCAGTCGCAGGAATTTTCCGTAGAGAAGCAGGGCGTCGACATCCTTGGGTCGACGGATGAGATAGGCCTCATAGCGCCTGGCGAGATCGGAGATACGGCGTTCTTTCTCGGCTTGCGGGAGTCGCTGGCTTTCGGGGTTTTGCTCAAGATCGGCAAACAACGCTGCCTGGTCACGAACGATTTCTTCCAGTTGCTTGGCATCGGCTTCCTCGCGTAGCTCAGCACCAGGATCAATGGTTTCTTTCGCCTCTGTTACAGCCGGAGTGATTGGTGCGGTGGATTGTCCCGCAGCCGCCAGCGGAAGAAGCGCCAGCAGGAGAAACGCGACAGAATGGTGTCTAGGAGTAAAGCCAGGCACGGGACACAGGTTAGTTCATTCCGCAGCAACCGTGTCCATGCCCGCAGCCACAAGAAGCCGAGTGGACATGGTTGGATCCGCTTGGGCCGCCCTTGGTGGCAAAGGTGGAAAGTTGTTTCTCCAGTTGTTTGCTTCCGCAGTGCGGACAAACAGGGGGACGTGATGCCGAGACAAGGATCTCCGAGACCTTGTGGCACTTTTTGCATTCATAATCGTAAAGAGGCATACTTCTTAAGCGAACGACTTTGCCCAATTTGTGCAAACCAGGAAATGCAAGTGTCCTTTTCCCTCCCGTTTTTCCGTGGTTGCCCTGTTCTGGTCGGATATAGCATGGAGTTCGGGTATCCATTTGGGTGTTTTACTAACTGCCCCGGTTTTTCAGGGTTCCTTTTTTTCTCTCTGTCTAAGGAGCTTCCGCGATTGGGAAACGATCCATGCAATTTGTGCCGTCGTTTTCCCATTTAGGGAAAACGCAGCGCACTTGGCACGGCTATCTTCCCGATTGTGGAAAGTAACAAACCCGGTTGCACAGTTTCCCTCCCGGATCGGGAGCTCATGAAAACTTTTGCACGGAGATTTTCCCGAAACGGGAAAATGACGGTGCAAGTTGCATTGTTACTTTCCCAAAGTGGGAAAATGACTGTGCAAATGGTTTTCATTCCGTCCCGGATCGGGAAGATAGGAATCCCATCTGCTTCATCTTTTCCCAGATCGGGAAGGGGGCTTGGCTGGCGGTATTTCCTGAGATGTGAGATGGTTAATGGCCATGTGTAAAAATTCTCCAATGGAGTCGGGAGGCATCTCCCTGTAAATACTTCCATGGCCAGTTTTGATAAGGGATGTCCAGCCTCAACAAGCCTGAAAGGAATAGCTTACGAAGTCTTACCTTGTGCTTCGCAGGCTGCGTGGCGGAGTGACCCGGTTGAAATCACAACCAAAGCTGGGCCCTTCTTCCGTCCATTTCATTCGGGAGTCTTTTTTGAAAGCAATTTCTTCTTCCGAAAGGGGCGCGAGTTTAAAGATGGGCAAAATCTCCGATACGTCGGGCAGCTTCTCTTTGTTGATTCGCCGCTGTTGCACCATTACCTCTGCCGAGGCTTTGCCG
>JAITVQ010000156.1 GCA_031285745.1 Puniceicoccales bacterium
GCAGTTTTCTTTCTACGCACGGATAATGTAATCCCTATGGAAAAGACCCATAAAAACCGAAAGGGAGATTGATTCTCCGCGGAGTCTTTTCATTCTTTGCCAGAAGTGTTACGTATTACCTCCATCATGATGCTGTTACTCGCCTACCTGGCAGGGACAAATCATTGCGCGATCATGGAGGTACTCTGCGAAAGTACCAGCTGTATCGCGCATGTGGAATGCCAGCAGCATGCTGGGAAACATCACGCTGATAATTCTGCAGCAGCACACGGGGCCGATTGCGACCTCGACAGATCCCTTTCTGCCTCCCCCAGCCTGTTTTCACTGGTCAAGATTCTCCTGGGAACAGGTTTATTCCTTTTTGCATTTTTGATCTGGCGGCACCTATGGTGCATCAGTTGCCCATCGTCGCCACCAACTCCACCTATTTGCCGGCCCGATAGATTATTGGAATTGGCCCAACGGTGGCAGTTCGTCCAACGCGCGGCAGGATTTGCACGCGCGCCCTCAACCGTCGCCTAAGCGCGACGTTTCCGCAGGCAAAATAGCGGAGGGAGTTATTCCCACCGCACACCGCTTCGGCATTGTCGCCTAAACCGCACCCTCTCCGGTCGTGCCGTATGTGTCAGCCATGGCATACCGGAACCAAACAACCCCACCCTCAACCTGTTTCCTTGAACCAATCTTTATGAAAAAACGTTCCCTTTCTTTCACCCTGCTCCTGGCTGCTGCACTCGCCATTGCGCCTGTTTGTACAGCAACCGGAGAAATCACCACAACATCCACCACCGACAGAGCTGCCACCCATGCGGCAACAACTCCGGTCCGTATTTCTGAACTGGTCAACCACACGGTGGCTCAAAACCCGGAACTTCGATTCTACGAAAAGGAAATCCAACTGGCCCAAGATCGCCGCGCCGTGGCCGGGCGCTGGGCCGACCCTGAGTTGACTGTCGAGATCGGGCGAAAATCCGCTCGCGAAGCCGACGGAACCTACGGTGGCGACGGACTGGCCTGGGGCGTAACGCTGGCCCAGAAATTCGACTTTTCGGGACGCAACGCCTTGCGCAAAGCAATTGCCGACCGACAAATTGACCGGGCCGAAGCCGGACTGCTTCAATTCCGACGTGAACTGGCCGCCAAGACGGCAGAACTGGCCTATACGCTTTTAGCAGCCCAGCAACGTCTGGATGCTGCCGAGGAAGTAGCCTCCCGAGGACGAGCGATGCTCAAGACACTGGTGCAACGCGATCCTGCCGGAGTTGCCGCCCTATTGGAAACCCGGGTGATCGAGGCTGACATCCTGAAGCTGGAGAAGTCAGCCGCTGCCCAACGTGCCGAATTGCTGGCTGCCCTGGCCGAGTTGAATATGTTGCGCGGCGTGGACCCGGAGACATCTTTGGTGCTTTCCAACGAAACATCTGACTTCGCGCCTGCTCCCTCCAACGCCACCCTGTTGGCCACTGCAATCCGCGATAACTATACGCTCCGGCAATTTGAACTGGATCTCCAAGAGCAAGGCATTGCCGTGAATCTGGAGCGCAGGAACGGCTACGGCGATGTTACCATCGCGCCGTACTACACGGAAGAACGCGCAGGCAGTACTGAGCGCACCATGGGAGTTGGGGTCACGATTCCACTGCCGCTCTGGGATGCCAACAAGGCTGGTGTCGCCGAGGCCCGCACCCGCGAGGGGCAGGCGGAAAACGCGCTTCGCAAGGCTCGTCGCGACTTGCATAAAGATGTCGTTTCCACAGTGCTCGCCTATCGGGCCAGTCAACAGCTACTGGCAGAATGGGGAGCGGAAAAGGTCACCCGCTTCCGGGAAGCTGCTGAACTCGGTGAACGGCATTACCGTCTCGGTACCGTGCCGGTCAGCACTTACCTTTCACTCCAGCAGGCCTACCTCGATTCCATTGAGACAGTTACCGCCACCCGCACTGATACCGTCAAAGCTGCCGCCCAGTTGACCATCCTGACAGGACTATCATTCGAGAGTTTTCTGCAAGCCCGGCAACCGGCTGTAACACCCGCCAAGGAGGAAGATCACTCCGGTCATAATCACCCACATCCACCAGCAGTACCCGGGAATACGACCAAATCAGATCCACACGCAGGTCACAACCATGCGGACGAGCCTCATGACGGGCACGATGACCACACAGGGCATAATCATGATTCGCACGATCACAGCCAACACGATCATGCCAAGCATGAACATGGCAACCAGAGTAAAGCCCAACCCGTTGCTGTCGGAGAAAAAGCGGACGAGCACAGTCACGAGCATGATCACGACCATGACCACGAAGGAGAGGATGATCACTCGGAAAAGGACGAGCACGCCGGGCACAATCACGCTCATGGAAACAGTCCGGTAGTGGAGACCGCTCGTTTTGACGAAAAACGGGGTCTCTCGCTGACAAAGGAAACCGTGTCATCCATGGGCTTGAAAACCGACTCCGTGGAAATGCGGACCATTTCCGAGAATATTCCTGTCTCCGCACAGGTTATTTCGACAAATCCGCCCCGAGCCGCGGGAATTATCCCTCCATCCATTGCTCGAAAACTGGAAAACGCCACCAGCGACTCGGCTCGTATCCAATCCTTGGATGCCTCCAAAGTTAGCGCCGATGGAACCGTTGATGTGACCCTGGCACTTGCTGACGGAGCATCTTCTAAGAATGGAGAATTCATTACCTGTTATTTCCGGACCAAGCCCAGTACTCCGGCAGCATCAGTCCCTAGTTCCGCCATATTGAAAACATCCGAAGGTACTTTTGTTTATCAGGCCATTGGTGAATGGTATAAACGCATTCCCGTCACTCTCGGACCGAGTAACAACACCTACTCTGCCGTGACCAAGGGATTGAAGGTCGAAGACACGGTGGTTGCCGAGGCGGTCGATCAACTCTGGCTTACGGAACTGCGCCTGACCAAAGGCGGAGGACATACCCACTAATCAACCATTCAAGGAGACTTTCATTACAACATGCTTCATCGCATCCTTGATTTTTCCGTCCGCCAGCGCGGCACTGTTTTTCTCATCACGCTCATTTTTGCCGGTATCGGGATCTGGTCAGCCTTCCGACTGCCCATCGACGCCGTGCCGGACATCACCAATGTGCAGGTACAGATCAACACTGCCGTCCCGGCGCTCGCACCCGAGGAAATCGAACGCATTGTCACGTTTCCCATCGAAAATGAAATGGCCGGCATCCCCGGCATGACTGATCTGCGTTCGCTGTCCAAGTTCGGACTCTCCCAAGTCAACCTGATCTTCGAGGACGGCACCGATATTTATCGGGCTCGCCAATTGGTCAGCGAACGGCTGCAAAACATCCAGGACGAATTGCCGTCCGGGCTTACGCCACGCCTGGCGCCTATCAGCACCGGGCTGGGAGACATCTTCTACTACGTCATCGACTACACGCCCGATGCCCCCCACAAACCCGCCACACGCGAGGAGCAGTTGATGGAATTGAAGTTGATCCACGACTTTACCGTCAAGCCCCGCCTGCGGGCCACACCGGGCGTCGCAGAGATCAACACTTCCGGTGGCTATGAGAAACAAATCATCGTTTCGCCCGACCCTTCCAAGCTGGCCAGTGTCGGGCTCACCTTTGGCGAAGTCGGCAATGTCATCACGGAAAGCGTGGAAAACGCGGGTGGTGGAGTTATCCAACTCGGTGGTGAGCAAGTCGCCGTACGGGCCGCCGGACGTGTCCAGAGCATTGAGGATATTTCAAACCTTCCTTTGAAATTCACGGGACGCACCGACATTCTGCGAATTCAGGATATCGCCACCGTTGGCATCGGCACGGAAATCCGTACCGGAGCTTCTACTTGGAATGGCAAAGAATGCGTACTCGGTGGCGCACTCATGCTGGCTGGGGAAAACAGCCGCCTGGTCGCCAAAGCCGTCTCGGAAAAGCTCAACGAAATCCAAGAGCGGCTACCCGAGGGCGTTGTCATTACCCAGCTCTATGACCGCATGGTACTCGTGGATAGAACCATCTCCACTGTTGAGAAAAACCTGTTCGAAGGGGCTGTTTTCGTCGTAGTTGTGCTCCTGCTGCTCTTAGGCAACTGGCGGGCGGCCCTGATTGTTTCACTGGCAATTCCACTTTCTCTACTGTTCGCCATAACCGGCATGGTACAGGGAAAGATTTCAGGGAATTTGATGAGCCTGGGAGCAATCGACTTTGGTCTTATTGTGGACGGAGCGGTGGTCATGGTGGAAAACATCATCCGACATCTGGCTCACAAGCAGGGCGAACTACGCAGGCGGCTTACGCCCTCCGAACGCATCCAGGAAGTCATTGTTTCGGCCAAGGAGGTGTGCAGCCCCATGTTTTTCGGGGTGGTGATTATCACCATTGTGTACGTGCCGATTCTGGCTCTCACCGGAATCGAGGGGAAAACATTCAAACCGATGGCCCTCACGGTTATTTTTGCCCTCGTAGGGTCGTTGGTATTGGCGCTCACCCTGATGCCCGCGCTTTGCTCCAAGTTTCTTGGAGGAAACATTGCCGAGAAGGACGCATGGTTGATGCGTGCCGCCAAGGCCATCTATGCGCCATTGCTCCGGTTTGCCCTTCGGTTCAAGCTTCTGATCGTGGGCGGAGCGATTGCCGTCTTCGTCTGCGCAATGATGGTTTATAACAAGCTCGGCGCCGAGTTTGTCCCCCAGTTGGATGAAGGCTCGTTCGCCATTCATATGATCCGGACCAACAGCATTGGCATCGATGCCTCGGTGGCCATGCAGGAAGCCAGCGACAAGGTGCTCTTGGAGAAATTCCCCGAGATTGATTATGTCTTCACACGCATCGGCACTGCTGAAATCGCCACCGATCCCATGGGTGTAAACGTCTCTGACGTTTATGTTTTCTTCAAACCCCATGAAACATGGCGAAAGATTGACGGTCGCACGATGACCAAGGAGGACATGGCAACACTGATGGCAAAGGAACTCGGGCCACGTTTTCCCGGGCAGGCATATCTGTTTAGCCAGCCAATTGAGATGCGTTTCAACGAAATCCTGGAAGGCACTCGCGCCGACATCGCCGTGAAAATTTTCGGCGAGGATTTTGAGGTACTGGAGAAATTGGCAACCGAGGCAAGGGAGGTTTTGGAGAGAATTCCTGGAGCCGCCGACGTGGAGTTCGACGCATTGGGCAAGACTCCGCTTTTGGAAATCGTGCCCCGGCGAGCAGCAATGACCAATTACAACCTGCACGCCAACGAGGTAAATCAGGTTGTGGCCTCTGCCTTGGCGGGAGCCAATGCCGGTTTGCTGCTCGACGGAAACCGACGCTATCCAATCATCGTACGCCTACCGGAATCTCAACGACGTGACTTGAATGTTCTCAAGCAACTCCCGTTGCGAACCGATGATG
>JAITVQ010000176.1 GCA_031285745.1 Puniceicoccales bacterium
CTCTAAAAGCTAATCCTGTTGAAGATGAGGCTCCCAATTTTAATATCCCATCCACAGTGGTATCCCCGGTGTAGGTCATTCCTGCGCCGTTCAATGTAAGTTCGGTTCCATTAGCAATATTCAGGCCGTTTGTTCCACCAAGAGTCGCTCCTGCAAACTCCCATACGCCAGCCGCAATGGTGACTCCGCTGGTGGTGATTCCTGAGCTGATTGTGATGATACCTCCTGTTGCATCATTAAAATTGGCAGTTGAGTCATTGATCCATGCGGATGAGGCGCTTCCACTGTCGATCCAGTTTGCGGTAACGGTATCCCAACTCCAGTTACCAGTAGAGGTATCCCAAGTGAGATCTGCGGCCTGAAGGAACCCAATTGACAAGGTCAGGGCACCGAAAAAACTAAGAGAACGAGATGGATTAAGCAGTTTCTTGGACATGAAAGTAGCGAGTCGGTATATTACAGGCTTTCTTGTTTAATCGATAAATGTGTCAACCGGATTAATGTAACATTTTCGATGATTTTGTTATTGTTGGTTGGTGGTGACTTAGGGATGATATGAAAAAAAGCCCTTCTTACGCAGAAGGGCTTTTTGAAGAAAAACCTAGATTATAGAGTTATCCCTTGATAAGTGACTCTCCTGTCATCTCGGCAGGTTTTTCCACCCCCATCATGTCCAGAAGTGTTGGGGCAACGTCAGCCAGACGTCCGGTGGGGCGCATAGCTTTACCCTTGCAGCCTTCACCGTAGATGACGACTTCCACCGGATTTAGCGTGTGGCGGGTATGTGCGCAGTTTTCCTCGGGCTCCCACATTTGGTCAGAATTCCCGTGGTCGGCACAGATGAGCGCCTTGCCTTCCGCCTTATCCACGGCTTCGAGAAGCTCGCCGAGGCCTTTGTCCACTGCCTCGCAGGCATTGATGGCGGCCTTGAGGGAGCCCGTATGACCGACCATGTCCGCGTTGGCGTAATTGATGACAATCAGGCCGTACTTGCCGCTGAGAATCGCGTTCTTGGCAGCTTCGGTAACGCCGACGCTGCTCATTTCAGGCTTTAGGTCGTAGGTCGGAACCTCCTTGGGGCTGGGAACCATCGCGCGGTCTTCGCCGGGGAAAGGTTCTTCCCGGTAGTCATTAAAGAAGAATGTGACGTGCGGGTATTTTTCAGTTTCGGCAGTACGAAATTGGGAGATGCCTTTTTGGGAAATCCATTCGCCGAGGATGTTGACCATTTTGGGCGGCTTATGGAAGATCACGTTCGGGCAAAGGCCCTTCTCGTACTCGGTCATCGTCGCATAGAAGAGGTCGAGCTTCTTGGGACGGGCAAAGCCCTTGAAATCAGGGTCGATGAATGCGCGGGTGATTTCACGCGGACGGTCACCCCGGAAGTTGAAGAAGATGACGCTGTCGCCATCCTCGATGATGGCAACGGCCTTGCCGTCGGCTCCGACAACGCGAGTGGGAAGCACGAATTCGTCACCATGCCGCGAGGCGTCGAGTGGTTTGTCGTAGTAGTTCTGGACAGCAACCTCGGCGGAAGGCGCCTCGAGAGCGGGACCTCCGGTAAGCGCATTGTAGGCTTTTTCGACGCGGTCCCATCGATTGTCGCGGTCCATGGCCCAGAAGCGCCCGGCGACACTGGCCAGTTTCCCGATGCCGATGGTCTTCATCTGGCTTTCGATTTCCTGGATAAAGCCCTTTCCGCTGGTGGGTGGGCTGTCGCGGCCATCCATGAATGCATGAACGAAGACTTTTTGAATGCCTTCGTTTTTGGTATGCTGGAGGAGCGAGTAGAGGTGAGGGAGGGTTGAGTGGACGCCGGCAGCGGATGCGAGTCCGAAGAAGTGGAGTTTCCCTCCGGTTTTCTTTACATTGTCAATGGCACCACGAAAGGCGGCATTGTTTTTAAAGCCGGGTTCGCCCAGTCCTTTGTCAATACGGACGATTTCTTGGTCAACGATCCGGCCTGCGCCGATGTTTTGATGGCCGACTTCACTATTTCCCATGATGCCGACGGGAAGCCCAACATCCAGCCCGTGGGCGAGTATTTCTGTGCGAGGCCATTCCTTCGAGATACGCCGGGATACGGGTAAATCAGCCAGCTTGACAGCGTTGAATTTGTCGTGGTCATGGTTGTGGTTTTCACCCCAACCGTCACGGATGATGAGGACTATTGGTTTCATAGAAAGTTTTGACTTGGTGAACTGAAGATAGCAGGCGAGGCGGGTATGTTAGCAAATAGAAAATAGTAATGCCTTAATCGCTCGAAGCAGGTCTGCTCAAATTGGGAAAAGTTTATACAGGACGATAGAGGGAGCAGTAGCTGTCTTATAACATTTATTAATATCAACACTAGTCCATATGAAAGACTTCTTCCATATCGGCCCAGATTTTGCCCGTGGAGTCGGCTTCGGGAAGAGGCTTTTGGCATGGGTCGGTTTCTTTCCACCAACGTCGGGTTTCGGGATCTTCCGCAATTTTGCGCTGATCGTCTTCCCAATTGCTACCAACATATTCCAGATAGGAAAATAGGAATGGCTGCCCGTTGATTTCATGTACGAAAATGGAATAGTTTTGAATGTTACTCTTTTTGAGTCGGTCAATTATCCGGGGCCATGGATTGGCGTGAAGATCTCTGTAATATGCAGCTTTTTCGGGAAGAAGCCCTGTGACTGAGGCAAAACGAATGGGGGTGTTCATGCTTTGTGATAGAGGAAGTTTTAAAGGATTATTAAAAACGATTTACGTAAATTTCGAATAGTTAATCCTCGCATTTAATTCAATGTAAAAGTTGCAATATTAGGAAGATTGGCAATTTCCTGAAATAATAACTTTTTTTATCGACATGTTTCTGGAACGCTAGATATAGGGTAATTCCTATAGTACAAAAAAATCTACCATGGATGCTAAACCACAAGTCATAGTGCCAAACATCGAAACTCAGGTTCAGAAAAAGCCATACACGATCGGCTCTTCGCATCGAAGTCATGAGGTTTCTGCTCTGATTGAGAAGGCGGTTGTTGACGGTGCTTATACCGTTGGACAGAAATTGCCCTCTGAAGCAGTGTTGTGTTCGCAATATGGCGTGAGTCGGACGGTGATTCGCGAAGCTCTCAAGCAGTTGACAGGGAAAGGAGTTGTGATCACGCGGAACGGAGCTGGATCATATATTGCCGGTTGCGCGGCGACTCATCTTGGGGATGCCTTGTGCCGGATTGCTGCCACGGCGGACGAATCGGTGGCCCTGGATTTAGTTGATATGTGGGTGATGATTGAAGCCGGATGTATTCGGAAGTTTGTGGGAAATCCCGGATATATTGAGAAATTGGAAGGATTTTTGGCCCTGATGCATCGAGCCCTAGCCATAGGGGATAGCGAAACCTTTGTGCGTGCTGATATTGAATTTCATCGGGCTGTTATAGAGATTGGGGGGAATTCGTTGATGGCTGAAGTACATCGATCTGTTGATACAATTCTCCGAAAAAGAATCCATCGACTGGCGAGCGAAGGAGAGGCCCAGCGCCTAATTCTACTTGAGCATGAAGAAGTAGTTTCTGCTGTTCGATCCGGTGACGCTAGCAGGGCTGCCCACCTGATGATGGCGCATGTCCAGAATTCGGAAGAACGCATGCCGTCTTGGCCGGAAGTGAAAGTTCAAATTTAGAAAAAGTACAAATTCCTCTGGGGGTTACAGGGGGTGCTCTTTCTTCTAAATTAATCTGTTCACTTGACGCAGCCACGCTTTGTGTTTCTTGGCCAGTGTTGATGTCGCCATCACTTGAGTATCTGCAATTGGTAACGCAGCACCAGACTGCGCTCTATTGCTTTATTCGTTCCATTGCTCCTGGAGTAAGGGATGTCGAGGATATCGTCCAGGAGGTGAATGTTGTTTTATGGCAGAAGGCCAAGAATTTCAAGATGGGGACCAACTTCAAGGCCTTTGCCTTTCGTATAGCTTATTTGAAAGTGCTGGAAGTTATTCGAAAACAGGCTCGGTCCTCGGAGTTGTTTCTTGATGAGCAATCCATGAAGCAGGTGTTTTCTCACTGGAGTAGTGCAGAGCACCCCAATACATATGCCTTGGATGCCTTGGACGGTTGCCTTGAAAAATTGCCTGATTCTGACAAAGAGTTGTTAAGATTTCGCTATTTTGTCGGAAAAACCGTTCGTCTTCTGGCTTCGGAATTGGATACGAGCGAGGGGGCCCTTCAGCAACGCTTTTTTAGGATTCGCAATACACTGAGGGTCTGTATTGAGCAAACTGTGTCACGAAAGGGGCAGGGCGTATGACCGAGCAGGATCAGCGCATGCTTGATGCGGTGGTGGAGGGCAACCTCATGCCGGATATGCAGAGTGCTTTCAATAAGCGACTGCAGGAGGATGCTG
>JAITVQ010000225.1 GCA_031285745.1 Puniceicoccales bacterium
CTCCCTCCGGTGCCTTGTTTGGGAGGACCGGATCCATCTCCATTGCCATCACACATACCCGCCAGCAATTGGGCCAAGGTGTCATTTATGTCGGGACGTTGCACCTTGAACTGGGGCGAATTACCCTGGCAGGCTTCACCGAAACAGTTACCCGGGGTCTCCATCAATCGCTCCAGCAAGGTGCGAGCCAGTTCAGCTTTTCCGAATGCGGAGGATGCGTCGGAATCCCGGGCTTGCCTTGCTGCATCGTTCATCACGCTCCCGGGATCGGATGAATGCAGCGCCAATAAGAAATCAATCGCCCCATCGCGCAACTCGCCCAACTCCTCCATGCCTTCCGGAATATTACGGATGCGTTTTTCCAGTTCCTTGATAAAATCATCCAATGCTTCGCGATTTTTCTCCTGCGTATCCCCCAGCGAAGGCAACATGCGCCGGTTCTGCCCGACCCCTTGGCTAACCTCTTTCGCGATTGTATATAAACGATCGGTCACGGATTTTTGATCCAGATATATTTTTTGAAAACGGGCGGCCATTTCCAAAATCTTTCCGGCCTCGGCAACAAGAGCCGCATCCTCACCTAACTCTTCGGACTCTTTCTTGTTTTTGCCCAATCGCTCCAGACCTTCCTTGGCAGCATTCTTGGCCCCGGCTGCATCATTGGGATCAACCTTGGCCAGTTCGCCGAGATTCTCCCGTAACATTTCCGCTTGGGCCCGGGCAAGCGATTGCAAACGTTTCTCCAGATCGTAGGCTGGGAAATCCGTGGCCAGTTTGTCCAATAATTCGGCAGCCTTTTCATGGGCAGCGACAGCCTCATCCCTTGCCTTCTTAATCGCCTCCGCATCACCCGTCTCTGCCGCCTCGGTCAATGCGTCCAATTTATCACGCGCTTCCTGTACAGCGGAGAACAGCGCCTCAAACCTGGGCAAAAATTCTGCCATCTGGGCTCGCGCCCGGATATACGCCGCATACTGCGCCTCGGAAATTACCTGGATACGCGCGACTCCGGAACTTCCCTGCCCCATCAATGAAGGATTATAGTCCGAAGCCTCCAGCATGACCTCAATGGTCTGCCCTGCCTTCGCACCAACTTTCGCCAAGTCCAGTTTATCGTGAAAGGCATAATTCTTCGTTCCTACATTTTCGGCCACAAGCAGTGATCTATCCCGAAACCCGGTCAATGTCCGAACCAACCGAACATTCGCCAGGGAAAACTCATCCTTGGCTTCGCCTACCAATGGCACCACTGTTTTGGGAGTAGCCAGCAACAAAGCAGGCGGATCGACAAGATCTACCTCGGGCGGGCGGTCAGGAACGGCTCGAATGGAAAAATTCATCGGCTTGGCACTACCAGTCCCCCGGACATCGACTAGAGTAGCGGAAATCTTGCCGGGACGATTCACCAGCCAGGAAAATTCCGCCACATGCGATGAAGGCATCCTGGCTTGGATACGTTCAGCTGTTATGGTCTGACCCGGCACCGGGACGGGAGAAAAAACTATCTGTCCGCCACCCAATGGACGATTGCTGGTTAATTCCAACGTAACAGTCGCCCCTTCCAACACGCTGATCTCCGTACTGTCTAGTACTGCTTCCTGCGGCTTTAACCCTGTGTAGGCAGGTGGCAAAATACGCACTTTCCCGGAAAGTATCTGCGGCTGGTAAAGTATCTCGACCGGAACCCAAGCCGATCTCGCTTTGCCGCAGGCAAAGGCTATCTTCAAAGGTTCGTTTAGGTTTTCCAATCGACGGGTAAAATGATCGGAAGTTTCCCGAAATGCCGGCAACCGAAGCAACGATCCTGTACGCACCTCACGCAATAGGCACTCGACCGGTTGTTCCACAGGAGCTCCGGTGATCGTCACGCCCAATTCCAATTCCCCGCCATAAATGGCGGAGGGGGATTCGGGCTCAACGGCAAAGGTCAACCGACTCCATGGCGGGAGATCAGCTCCGGGATGTAATAACCGGCCACCCACCACCGAGAATGCCACAGGAAAAAGTCCTTTTAAAACTGCGACCAAGATCAACGCCCCTGTCAGGAGAATCGCCCCATGCCGAATATATCGGAATGGAAATAATTGTTTTCCCGGTATTTTTTTCAATGTAACGACCGCTGATGATTCGACAGTACCTGCCAACCATCTCGCCATCGTTGTCGCCGCTTTTTCCGGGGAAACATTCAACGCCGCCGTAACCGGAGCCCGTTCCGATCGAGAATGTCGATCAACTGCTTCTGCTGCGGTTTTTCGCGATACAGAGCAAAACCGATACCAAATCCAAGCTCCCGCCATGGCAAAGGAAGCCACTAAAAAAACCGTGATGCCTGTCCTCGCCTTCGGCTCAAACGCGAAAAAAACATCGGCTAACCCGAAGAGCACCCATGCACCCATGACACCGCTAATCAGGAACAATCCCAACACCAACACCCGTCCTGTCCACAGCGCACGACGAACCCTGTTTAGCTCGATGTCGAATGTGTTTTTCATGTCATTAGGGTTTTAAGTGGTCGCGTGCTTAAGTTTGATCAGGCCAGCCCTTGTCGGCGACGTAACCACCATTCGAGGGCAAACAAGACAACCAACAAGAAAGCCAGTCCCGGCAAATCCCATGCAGGTTTCCACACAGCACCGCCGTCTTTGACCACAGTATCCTTTGGTTGCATCTGTACACTCAAAAAATCACCCAGGGATTCCCGGCGCAAAACACGCCCTTGTGTTGCCTCTGCCAGTTTTTGCAGGAACACCGGATCAGGAGAAAGATCATCCGTTTCCTCGGCAGGCGCAGGAACGGTATAGACAGCCTCCGGGACAGACGGAGCTTCCGGCCTAGGGTCAACCACCCCCAAGCTCCATGCTCCCGTGCCATCGGGGGTAAATGAAGCACGCCACATTGTCCGCCCTGCGTCATCAGACATCATCGCAGGAGCCAATTCCATCGTTCGTCCATCCGGGGATAAAACCCGGATTCGAGGTGTCGGAGCCGGAAGGCGTCCACGATAGGAAATTGTAACTGAAACAGGCTGACCGACCTCGCCGCGCACCGACCCCAGTCGCAGGGAAAAATCCTGTCCCGGTAAAAACTCAGAATATGACGCCATCCATTGAATGAGTTGGATCCAAAAATCCTCATAACTGTTGCCCAGTTCACGCGCTTCCGGGAAAAAGTCCCATTTCCACAAGCCATCCCCGTTGACCAACCCGCAGACCCCTTGTCCATAGCGGCGCACCAGTAAAACCGGAAAACGCTCTCCAGTCGCCGCTCCGGTTTCTGTAGAGCCTTCTGCCAATATCCGGGTAAACGGTTTAACCTCGGTAATCTGCCGGGCATCCTTGAGCGTTGGGAGTGCAGTCCACAATGTAGAGTCGGCGGCAGGGAGTGCCTGTCCAAACAATCCCGCTGCCACACCATCCGCAGTCGGTTTAAACCGGAAATCAGAGACCGTTTGCGCTCCCCAAGATACGGGCTCCAACGTAGCCAACGCACTGGTTTCCGATGACACTGGTTTTCCCCGGGCAAAAAGAACCGCGCCTCCTCCATCACGCACATAAGAACGCAATGCCTCCACCCGGGCAGGCGTTAGAAACGCGTCGGTGTTTTTGCCAAGAATCACCAAATCATAACGGGCTAGATCCGCGACAGTCTCAGGAAACACATTGGTTCCGGTTTCCGTGGGATCAGCCGAGTCTGAATCAATGCGAAAATAACGCTCGTCAGTCAGACGATGGACGGATTGCACATCCATGTGTTGCTGCTGGCGAAGCAACTGGGCCAGAAATTTACTATCCCAATACGGAGCCCCTTCCGCGAGGAATACCCGCGTCTTCGTCTCAAAGACACGAACATTTACCAGAGTCTGGTTATTATTGGAGCGGACCTCTACGGGAATCACCGGCGTCTTCAACGTATAGCGAGTCGATTTTGACGGGGCCAAAATGTCAAAACCTGACACGGCAGGTTTGCCCTGCGACACTTCCACCATGGTCTTGGCCATTTCATTGCCTGCGTCATCGCACAGAGACACCTCCACCTTCTGAGGTTCCAAACCCGTTGAAACAAGAGAAAACGGAATCCTTAGCTTCTGTCCGGCAAATGCCGTTAGCAACTGCCGCCCCGTTGCCAGGGCAAGGTCTGCG
>JAITVQ010000014.1 GCA_031285745.1 Puniceicoccales bacterium
CATGCTGGCAACCGAACATGGTGTCAGGACAGTTTCCCCGCTTTATATCCGGGCGGCCCGCACCATGGGTTCCAAGGGACTTCATCTATGGGCGCGTGTGCTTATTCCAGCATCGCTCCCCTCTGTCATCGGTGGAATGAAACAAGGTTGGGCATTTGCCTGGCGCTCCCTAATGGCTGCAGAAATCTATGTCACTATCCTCTCGGGATACGGGCTCGGCTGGCTTCTCCACAACGGGCGCGAAACCCTTGACATGTCGCAGGTCCTTGGTGTCATGATCATTATTGTTATCGTTGGATTGTTTGCAGACCGCATACTTTTCGCGCCTGCTGAAAATTGGATACGGTCTCGTTGGGGGTTGGACAAAGCGTGATAGAATCTCTCCCAAGCGACCAGCATCCTGATAAATATTTACACTCCCTTTCCATCCACTGAACTTTTCTCGGCTCTTGCCGGTTAATTCCTTTTCTCAACCACCTACTTTTTCAAATCGTCATGTTTGTCGATGAAACCACAGTTTATTTAAAAGCCGGCGACGGTGGCCATGGCTGCCTGAGTTTTCGCCGGGAGAAATTCATCCCCAAAGGCGGACCTGACGGTGGTGATGGCGGCAATGGTGGCAGCATTATCCTGCTTTGTGACGAGAACGAGGGAGATCTGGCCAAATACCGCTTTCAACCTCATTGGAAGGCGAAAAACGGCGAACCGGGTGCTGGGAGAAATAAGCATGGCGCAAATGGAGCCAATTGCATCCTGACAGTCCCCCCCGGCACGCAGGTTATCGATACGGAAACAGACCGGGTTGTCGCAGAAGTCACCACCCATGGCGAAGAAGTCGTGTTGCTCGCCGGAGGCAAAGGCGGTCTTGGCAATATTAACTTCAAAAGCTCTGTAAACCAGGCGCCTCGCAAAACCACGCCAGGAAAACCCGGCGGCACTGGAACATATCGTCTGGTATTGAAAACTATCGCTGATATCGGATTGGTCGGTTTTCCCAATGCCGGAAAATCAACCCTCACTGGTACACTTACCCACGCGCGTCCCAAGGTTGCGCCCTACCCCTTCACAACCCTTCATGTCAACGTCGGTGTCATTCATTATAACGACACCTATGAGAAAATATTTCTCGCGGATATACCGGGACTCATCGAAGGCGCGCACGAAAATCGAGGACTGGGGCATGAATTTCTTCGTCACATCGAACGGTGCCATCTGCTTCTCTTTCTAATCGACATGGCGGGGACTGATGGGCGCAAACCCATCGACGACTATAAATGTCTCGTCAACGAGTTATCCCAATACTCGGAAATTCTGGCAAAAAAGCCCCGTATTGTTGTCGCCAACAAAATGGACGAACCGCAAGCGGCCAAAAATCTCGTTGCCTTTAAAAAGAAATACAAAGACGAGGTGTTGCCTATTTCTTGTCTGGACGGCTCCGGGCTCGACAAAATGAAGGAACGGTTGCGGAAACTCATTCGTGCCAGTCGAAAAAACACCAAAAGCAAATAACGAAACTATTCCGGGCAAAAGCCATTCTTCAATTTTCCGATTGTTCTCACCATGTCCTCACCTTGGGAAGCCATCAAGATTCTCGCAGACCCCACCCGGCTTCGCATCCTAAGACTTGTCTCCCAGGAGGAACTCACAGTCACGGAACTCCAGGATATCCTTGAGATGGGGCAGTCTCGTATTTCTTCGCACCTTGCGTTGCTCCGGCAAGCAGAGGTAGTCACCGATCGCAGGGATGGGAAAAAAAGCTACTATTCACTCAACGAGGATATTCCAGTTTCCGTTCAGGCTATCATCACCAGCGCTTTTGAATCGGTTAACCGGGAACCCGAAGTGCGGGCCGATAATAAGAGCCTCGCTCGTGTCATCGAGAAACGCCGCCACCAAGCTGAAGAATACTTCAATTCTGTAGCAGGAAAACTGGGGAAAAACTACTGCCCGGGCCGATCATGGGAAGCACTGGGCCACCTTTTATTCCAAATGGTCCCGCATATCCGTATTGCAGACCTTGGTGCGGGAGAAGGTGTCATTTCGCAACTTTTGGCGCGTCAAGCCGACTTTGTTTACTGCATTGATAACTCTCCCCGCATGATTGAGGTCGGCAGTCAACTTGCCGAAAAACACGGGATTCAAAACCTTGAGTACCGCCTCGGAGATATAGAGGATGTGCCGCTGGATGATGCCAGTGTTGATCTCGTCCTGCTCAGCCAAGCCTTGCACCACGCCCAACACCCTGAAAAAGCCCTGCGTGAAGCCCATCGCATCCTGAAAACGGGTGGTAAAATCCTTGTGCTGGATCTCAAACAGCACTCATTTGAAAAAGCCCATGAGCTTTATGCCGATCAGTGGCTGGGATTCTCGGAGAATCAATTGTGTGACTGGATGAGCAAAACCGGTTTTCAGCAGGTACAAGCCGGCGTAGTTGCCCGTGAGGACACTGAGCCCTTTTTTGCCACGATCCTGGCCAGCGGCATCAAGACCAAGTCCAAATAAGCAGGCGCAAATCTCAAAACCGCCACGATACCGAAACCACGTGCAACTCCATGCCTGGATTGATATCGGTAACCCCGCCATTCGACATATGCTGGAATCTGTACCCGATGCCAAAATCCGGAGTGATATACCAACGAAGCCCGATATTACTCGTGAATTGAAATGACGACCCCATGTCTATTCCCCCAAAATCATGGAGCGAAATAAACGTTGGGCAACATGACGCTTCCAGTACAATGGGGAAATCCTTGTAGCCGATGGTCAAGGCAGGCCCAACGCTGGTAACAAACGCCGCATGCCCACCCTTGCTTGTCAGGCAACCTGCCGAAAGATCAATTTGCGGCACTACCAGCCAATTTCCTGTCCACGTTTCCGGCAAAGTGAAGTTCCAATCTGTGCCAACCCGGTATTCGCGAAAACGATAATCCACGTTTGTGGCTGAAAATCCAAACCGGAAGGATACTTCGTCAGGGACAAACGGTGAACCAGATGACTCCTCCTCTGCGCCTATCAACGGCACAGCCAGACCCAATATAATGGCAGCGTATTTAAAAAACGAATACACATTATGAAATGTAAATAATCCTCATTCCATGTAAAACATAATCATCTATCAATTCCCATCTTAACACATGCTTCGTTTGAAACACAACTTTCGCATGCGCACCTTTCAAGGCGCATATGTAGCAGATGAATTTCCGAATAAATTCCTGGCCGGATCGTATTCCAGATTCCGCGTTTTGTCAGGATTAAGGTAATAGGTGAATTTGATGAATGCCTGGCCCTTTACTCCTGTTACCAGTTTCAACTCTGGATCTATTTTTCCATACAAACTTCCTCTTACCCTTATCACAAGATGCCTTGGATTATTCGCTTCATCATAATGATCGACTTTATTGTTCCCGGATGGATTTGGTGTCCGGGATTTTTTCCAAGTCATTTCTCTTATATACCCCGAAACTGGCGCCTCGTATGGCCAAGTATAAGTACTCTGCGATTCGTGTGATGAAGGCGTATGCACCAGTATTCCATTACCCGTTCCCGGAAAACGTAGCGTAATTTCTCCACGAAAATTTTCATATCTGACACCTTCGCCTTTTGCCTTGATTTCAATATCACTAACCTTGCCTTGCCCGTGGGGAGTAACCCAATCACCTTCTTTTAAATCATATCCAGACCATTGTCCCGGCATTGGCAACTGGCCCTGTATTGTTTTCACATACATGGGCACTGGCTTTTTAACAGGGCGAAGTATTACTTTCAGTTCCTTCTCCCAAGGTTCCCATTTTCCGTCCGATTGTGTATCGAAAACACCCGTAATCGCGTCTGACGGATAGAATCCATTCTTGGAGGCCTTGTACGCATATTCCTTGAAATTGGTTTTTCCCGTAAAAGATGCTTGTCCAGTTTTATCCGTTTTCGCCTTTAGGTGGCCGGATCCTTCACTGCGAAGACCACTCCACCGCCAGATAAACTCCGCCTGGGCATCGGCCACCCCGGCTCCTTTCTCATCCGATACCAGTACTTTTACATCAAACTGAGATTCCCCTTGTGCATATCCCCCAAAAATTCCGACCAAAAGACAAACCATTACCAGTATTGGCAATTTTGCGATGTATGTTGTGCCCCCTTTTATATCTTTTCGGATAATTTCATTCGCCACTGGCATGCATTCTAGTCTTTGCATTACTATATCATTCTTTTCTGAGTAGAAAACACGTAAAGATCAAAATTGATCCGATAATTCCATGGTTTGCCTTTGGAATATCCTCCAAAATACGGGGTTTCTTTTTTTGAAATTTTTCTTGTCAGAAACAATAGGAGCATCAAGCTGCCGAACCTTCATAGCTCCTGTGGTGAAATGGATATCACTACTGACTACGGATCAGTCGTTGGGGGTTCGAGTCCTCCCGGGAGCGCCACTTTAAAACCTGCAAGTAGCAATACTCGCAGGTTTTTTTTGTTCAAGGGGTGGCCAAAACGGCACTTTCATACCCCATTGATATATCCCTGAACATGCCTATAAGATGACACGATTTTGAGAATTTTTGCAATAAGACTGGTTCTAAATTGAAACATTTCGGCATGATTCAGCCCTCACCTGCACCAGTGGGTGTTGTATTGCGACAGTATTAATATAACCGCTACTGCCTAGTTATCAAGGTATCCACGGCTAGATTGATTGAGAATTCTGTGAGAATGACAGGTTCATACCAATTGACGAGTCCCGATTGTAGCTTCCATCATTGAGTCATTCCATTTGCTTTCTCATTTGCTTGGGCTCATGATGAGACCATATCGTTTGCAGGGACTAAATGTTGGTTACATGATGAAGCCAAATCATTTGATTTCATGTTTGCTTGGACTCATGAACATGAGAAATCAAATGACGAGTCGCTTGCTTGGCTTCATGATCGAGACTCGGCAAATGATTTTGCCAAATGATGATCTTCATGATCGGGTCATGTCATTTGCAGGAACCCATCATGAAGACCACAATGGGGACTCGG
>JAITVQ010000051.1 GCA_031285745.1 Puniceicoccales bacterium
CGGGCTGGTCGTGATTACCCAGCAACAGCCCATCTCTGTCGTTTTCAGCATCGCGCAGGTCCACCTCCCAAAGGTTTTGCAGGCGATGGGCAAGGAGACCCTCACCGTCGAGGCTTATAATGACGATTTCTCGCTCAAGGTTGCGACCGGGAAACTGGCCGCCCTTGATAACCAGATCGATCCGGCCACCCTTACCGTAAAAATCAAATCCGAGTTCGAGAACAAGGATCGCTCGCTCTATCCCAATCAATTTGTCAATGCCCGGCTCCTGCTCGGCTCATTGAAGGATGCCATCATTATTCCCACCGCTGCCGTGCAACGCAGTCCCAGTTCCGCCTATGCCTATGTAGTCAAGCAGGACAATACTGTCGAAATGCGACCCCTTACCCTTGGCATCAGCGAAGGTGCCATTACCGTTGTTGAAAAAGGACTTTCTCCCGGCGAAATGGTGGTCACCGACGGCGTGGATAAATTGCAAAACGGCAGCAAGGTCCATGTCCGTCAGCACAAGGGAAAAAACAGCAGCATGCCGGAGGATAACGATACCGGCATGATGTCCCGATAGCCATTTCCCGATGAACAACGTCTCCCGTCCGTTCATCCTGCGACCGGTAGCGACATCGCTATTGATGGTTGCCCTGTTGCTGGCTGGATTTGTCGCCTACAAGCAACTACCGGTCTCCGCGCTTCCGCAGGTCGATTACCCGACCATGCAAATCATGACATTCTATCCCGGCGCCAGCCCGGATGTCATGGCCTCATCGGTGACGGCTCCCTTGGAGCGGCAATTCGGTCAGGTGCCCGGATTGAACCAGATGACCTCGACCAGCTCCGAGGGATGCTCAGCCATCACGCTTCAATTCGCCCTTGATCTCAATATCGACATCGCAGAGCAGCAGGTCCAGCAGGCCATCAACAGCGCGATGACCTTCCTTCCGAGCGATCTGCCCAATCCGCCGATTTACAGCAAAACCAATCCTGCCGACACTCCGATTCTGACCTTGGCATTGAGTTCGAAAACCATGCCGCTGACGGAAATTTACGATCTGGCGGATACCCGGCTGGCCCAGAAGATTTCCCAGGTGCCCGGAGTAGGACTTGTCACTGTCACCGGAGGTAAAAAACCAGCCGTCCGCATTCAGGTCAACCCCCTCGCCCTGGCGGCCCGCAGCATCAATCTGGAGGATGTTCGCAGTTCCATTGCCGCCGCCAATGTCAACCGCGCCAAGGGCAGTTTTGACGGCCCCCATATTGCCTACACGATCAATACCAATGATCAGTTGTTGTCCGCTGCCGAATACCGCGCCCTGATCATCGCCTACCGCAACGGTGCCGCAGTGCGCCTCGATGATGTCGCCGATGTTCGCGATGACGCGGAGAATATCCGCCAGGCCGCCTGGATGGGGGAAGGCAAGGAAACCACCCCGGCAGTCATCCTCAACATCCAGCGCCAACCGGGCGCCAATATCATCGACACCGTGGACCGGATCAAGGCCCTCCTGCCCCAGTTGCAGGCTTCCCTGCCGGGCACGATCAAGGCCAGTATCCTGACCGACCGCACGACCACCATCCGGGCCTCGGTCAAGGATGTGCAGTTCGAGTTGATGCTGACCGTGGCGCTGGTCGTGATGGTGATTTTCGTTTTTCTGCGTAATATTTCCGCCACCATTATTCCCAGTGTGGCAGTGCCGCTGTCGATCATCGGCACTTTTGCCGTCATGTATTTCCTCGGGTTCAGCCTGAATAACCTGACATTGATGGCGCTGACCATTTCGACCGGATTCGTCGTCGATGACGCGATCGTGATGATCGAAAATATCATCCGGTATATAGAAAAGGGACAATCCCCGCTAAAGGCAGCATTGCACGGGGCCGGAGAAATCGGGTTCACCATTGTGTCGCTCAGTGTCTCGCTCATCGCCGCATTGATACCGCTCTTGCTCATGGGAGACATCGTCGGCAGGCTGTTCCGGGAATTTGCCGTCACACTTAGCGTTACCATCGTCGTCTCGGCCATCGTCTCGCTGACACTTACACCGATGATGTGCGCCTTCCTGCTCCGGCACAAACCGGACTCCGAGCAGGGCCGGCTTTTTCACGCATCGGAGCGCGTCTGGGAATGGATTATCGGATGGTATGAGAAAACACTCAAGATCGTGCTCCGCCACCAGACACTCACCTTGCTTGTGGCTGTCGGCACCTTCGTTCTCACGGCGGTCCTGTTCCTGCATATCCCCAAGGGTTTTTTTCCGACACAGGATACCGGCTTGATTCTGGGTATCTCCGAGGCCCCGCAGGATGCTTCTTTCACCGCCATGTCCACCCGGCAGCAGAAATTGGCGGAGGTCATTTTGAAGGATGAAGCCGTGGAAAGCCTCTCATCATTCATCGGCGTTGATGGAACCAATGCCACCGTCAATACGGGCCGAATCCAGATAAATCTGAAACCATTGAGTGTCCGAAAAGTGTCGGCAATGGACGTCATCCACCGGCTCCAGCCCATGCTCAACGAAGTGCCGGGCATTACTCTTTACCTGCAACCGATCCAGGACCTCACGGTCGAGGACCGCATGAGCCGCACCCAGTTTCAATACACATTGGAAGATCCAGACACGCATGTACTCAGCCAGTGGGTGCCCCGCTTCATCGACAAACTGAACGCCATCCCCGAACTTCGCGATGTCGCCAGCGACCACCAGGAGGGCGGTCTGCGGGCCAATATCACCATCGACCGGGATACTGCGTCACGCCTTGCGCTTACGCCGCAGATGATTGACGACACCCTCTACGATGCATTCGGCCAACGGCAGATTTCAACCATCTTCACCGAGCTAAACCAGTATCGCGTCGTGCTGGAAGTTGCCCAGCCGTTCCGCATGAAACCGGAAGACTTGGGCAATATCCATTTCAACAGTACCGACGGAAAGCAGATTCCCTTGCGCGCTTTCTCCAAGGTTAACATTGAAAACACCCGGCTGGCCATCAACCACCAAGGGCAGTTTCCCGTGGCCACGGTTTCCTTCAACCTGGCGCCTCACGCCTCGCTCGGCGATGCCGTGGACAAGGTGGAGGCCGCCCAGGCAGAGCTCGGCATGCCGGCGAGCACCACTGCTGGATTCCAGGGAACGGCTAGGGCCTTCAAGGCATCATTAAAGAACGAGCTCCTGCTCATTCTCGCCGCGCTTGTCACGGTGTATATCGTCCTCGGTATTCTCTATGAAAGCTACATCCACCCGCTGACCATTCTTTCCACGCTCCCGTCCGCCGGGGTCGGCGCGTTCGTGGCCCTCATGATGTGCAACCGGGATTTCGATATCATCGGACTCATCGGCATCATTCTCCTCATCGGCATTGTGAAGAAGAACGCGATCATGATGATCGACTTTGCGCTGGAAGCCCAACGCCACGAAGGCAAGTCACCGGACGAAGCCATCTTCCAGGCCTGCCTGCTGCGTTTTCGTCCGATCATGATGACCACGGCAGCCGCGCTTTTCGGCGGGCTTCCACTGGCGCTGGGCAGCGGGGTCGGCTCCGAACTGCGCAGCCCCCTCGGCATCACGATCGTGGGCGGACTGATTTTCAGCCAGGTTCTGACACTCTATACCACCCCGGTGATTTATCTCTGGTTTGACCGGATCGCCCGACCATTTGTGAAAAAACGGAAAGCCAATTGAGCCTTTCATCTCCATTTATTCACCGACCTGTCGGCACCACGCTCTTCACCCTCGCCATCGCGCTGGTGGGAGTGATTGCCTTCTTCTTTCTGCCGGTTGCTCCCCTGCCTCAGATTGACTTCCCTACCATCAATGTCAGCGCGCGGCTGCCCGGTGCCAGCCCGGAGACCATGGCTTCCACCGTGGCGACGCCATTGGAACGCCAGTTTGGACGCATTGCCGGCATCACAGAGATGACGTCAACCAGTACGCTTGGTTCGACCACTATTACCATTCAGTTTGACCTTGATCGCAACATTGATGCCGCCGCCCGCGAGGTGCAGGCCGCCATCAATGCCGCTGCCGGACAACTCCCTTCCAATCTCCCCACCCTGCCCAGTTATCGGAAATCCAATCCCTCCGATGCGCCAATCATGGTTCTGGCGCTGACTTCCAAAGAATATGACCGCGGGCAGATGTACGATTACGCATCCACGATCCTTCAACAGAAAGTTTCCCAAGTCGAAGGCGTAGGCCAGATATTCATCGGGGGCGGCGCGCTGCCCGCCGTGCGGGTGCTGGTGAATCCGACTGCGGTCAACAAGGCGGGACTGGGACTGGGAGACGTACGGACCGCCCTGACCAGGGCCAATGCCAATCGCCCCAAGGGGCAAATTCACGGAGAAGACAAGGCCTGGGAAATCGCCACCAACGACCAGCTATTCAAGGCAAGGGAATACGAGCCCTTGATCATCAGCTATCGCGATGGCGCCGCCATCCGCCTTCGTGACGTGGCCGAAGTCATCGACTCCGTGGAAAACACCCGCACCACCGGGCTCATGGGCACCGATCCCTCGGTCACCATGATGATCCGCCGCGAACCGGGCGCCAATATCATCGAGACGGTGGACCGTATCAAGGCCGTGCTTCCCCAGCTCAAGGCATCCATTCCCCCGACCATCAACCTGCAGGTCTCGATGGACGGCACCAGAAGTATCCGGGCCTCGGTGGAGGAAGTGGAACGCACCTTGGTCATCTCGGTGATGCTGGTCATCATGGTGGTGTTTGTTTTCCTCCGCGACGTACGCTCCACCTTTATTCCCAGCGTGGCGGTACCCGTCTCGCTGATCGGAACTTTTGCCGTGATGTATTTCCTCGGGTTCAGCCTGAACAACCTGACGCTGATGGCACTGACCATTGCCACGGGTTTTGTGGTCGATGACGCCATTGTCGTCGTGGAAAACATCAAGCGGCACATCGAGAACGGCATCAAGCCCTTTGAAGCCGCCCTGCGCGGCGCCAGGGAGATTGGCTTCACCGTGCTCTCGATGAGCATCTCGCTCATTGCCGTATTCATCCCGATCCTCCTCATGGGAGGCATTGTCGGACGTCTCTTTCGCGAGTTCGCCGTCACGCTCTCGTCCGCCATTGCCATCTCCCTGCTTATCTCGCTCACGGCAACCCCCATGCTTTGTGCAGTTCTGCTCAAGCCGGAGGGAGAACTAAAACGAGGCAAAATATTTCAGGCCGGAGAAAAGGTCTTCAGCCTGTTGCTGCGCGGTTATGATCGCTGCCTGACCTGGGTGCTCCGGCACCAGTTCCCCGTGCTGCTCATCACCCTCGGCACCGTCGCGTTGACCATCTTCCTTTACACGGCGATACCCAAGGGATTCTTTCCCCAGCAGGATGGCGGGCGTCTCTCCGGAACCGTCATAGCCGACCAGGATGTATCATCGCAATATATGCGAACCCTGATGCGAAGCTACGCCAAGATCACCGCCGAGGATCCTGCCGTGGAGAATTCGGTGGCATTCAGCGGAGGCCGGGGTACCGCCAACAACGGGTCCATTCTCGCAACACTCAAGGACAGGGATAAGCGGGATGCCAGCGCCGAGGAAGTCGTGGCCCGCTTGCGCAAAAAACTTTCCGAGATACCGGGGGCATCGCTCTTTTTCCAAATCTCCCAAGACTTGCGGATCGGGGGTCGCAGCAGCGGCGGACAATACCAGTACACGCTGCAGGGAAGCGACTTTAAGGAGATCGTAAAATGGGCGCCCCAGTTGATGGAGAAAATGAAAACGATCCCCGGCATTGTCGATGTGAACAGCGACCAGCAGGTCAGCGGACGGGAATCCCGGGTGGTCATTGATCGCGATGCAGCCTCGCGGCTGGGCATCTCCGCCAATCTTATCGACCAAACCCTCTACGACGCCTTCGGACAAAATCAAGTCTCCACCATGTACACGGGGCTCAACCAGTACCATGTGGTTATGGAGGTAAAGGACGCCTTTTCCATTTCTCCCGAATCATTGCGCACGGTTTATGTTCGTCCGCCCAACCGGGAGCCGGTGCCCCTGGCCTCCTTCGCCCGGGTGGAACAAGCCTTGGCGCCACTCTCGGTGAATCACCAAGGGCAGTTTCCCGCCATTACCCTCTCCTTCAACTTATTGCCGGGACATGCCCTCGGCGACGCCGTTGTCGCCATTCAGGCGGCCACGCAGGAACTGGGCATGCCAGCCACCATCCGAGGAACCTTTGCCGGCACAGCCCGGGCCTTCCAGGATTCGCTGGCCAGCCAGCCGCTGCTGGTCTTGGCCGCATTGGTTGCCGTATATCTTGTCCTCGGTATTCTCTACGAAAGCCTGATTCATCCGATCACGATTCTCTCCACCCTACCCTCCGCCGGGGTCGGTGCGCTGCTCGCACTCATGCTTTGCCGGACAGATCTCAGTGTCATTGCGCTCATCGGCATCATCCTCCTCATCGGTATCGTTAAAAAGAATGCCATTATCATGATCGACTTCGCGCTCCACCAGGAACGCGAGGAGGGCAAGTCCCCGGCGGATGCCATCTATCAGGCCTGCTTACTGCGCTTCCGCCCCATCATGATGACCACCATGGCCGCGTTGCTGGGCGGGCTGCCACTCGCCCTCGGAACCGGGGTCGGTTCGGAACTCCGGCGCCCTTTGGGCATTGCGATCGTCGGAGGACTTATTTTCAGCCAAATGCTGACACTTTTCACCACACCCGTAGTCTATCTTTACTTTGACCGTCTTCGCCTGTGGTTGAACAAGAAGCGCGGGAAAATCTCCGAGACACCTGACTTCAAACTTTCGCAGTAGTGAAAACAATCCGAGACAGAAAAATGGAAAACAATAACAACGCTGCAAAACGTACCGCTGCTTCGCTGGATTTGGCAAAATCGGCCTTCACCTTGCATGTGCTGTCGATCACAGGTCTCTTCTTGTTTACCTCCTGCGCAGTCGGTCCCGACTACGAGCGTCCGGAAACTCCCGGTGAAGCACAAAACGCCTACAAATCGCCCATCGCCGTTGTTGATACTGACGATAACACACCGCTCGCTTCCGACTGGTGGAAACTTTTCGACGATGCCGAACTGAACCGGCTCATTGAGGCTGCCAACCAGAACAACCAAGATATCCGAGCTGCCATCGCCCGCGTAGCCCAGGCGCGGGCTGCCACCAGCGTCATGCAAAGCCAGTTCTTCCCCACCATCACGCTTGATCCTTCTGTCACGCGGGGCCGGACTTCGAGCAACAATGGCGGCTCAAACAGCGGGAGAACCCAGACCAACTATCGGGTGCCTTTTGATCTGAGCTACGAGATCGACATCTGGGGACGCGTTCGACGGAGCGTTGAGCAATCCAGTCAACTGGAACTCGCCACAGTCACCGATTTCTCCGTTGTACTCCAGACCATCCAGGCGGATGTGGCCCAGAATTATTTCAATCTGCGATCTTTCGACACCCAGGACATGATCCTGAATAGATCGTTGGAACTATACCGCAAACAACTCTCCCTTACCGAAACCCAGTTCAAGGCCGGCATCGCGCCCAAGACCGACGTTCTTCAGGCGCAAACCCAGCTCAACGCCACAGTCACCCAGCAACTCGAAGTTCGCCGTCAACGGGCCATAACGGAACACGCCCTCGCCATCCTCACCGGACAACCTCCGGTAGCGTTGAATATCGAGAATAAAGCCCTTGGCACAAAAATCCCGGTGATTCCCGCCGGGCTTCCTTCCGACCTGCTAGGACAGCGACCGGATGTGGCCGAGGCCGAACATCGGCTTGCTGCCGCCTCTGCCGCCATTGGCATAGCCAAAGCCAACTTTTATCCCAAGTTCACCCTCACCGGTGCCGCCGGATGGGAAAGCATCAACACCAGCAACCTTTTCAACTGGCAGAGCCGGATCTGGTCGCTGGGCCCTGCTTTGAGTCTGCCCATTTTTGAAGGCGGCAGACTTACCGCGGAACTGGAACAGGCCAAGGCCGCCTACGACGAACAGTCCGCCAATTTCCGTCAGGCTATTCTCAATGCTTTCCGCGATGTGGAAGACTCCCTCTCCGATCTTCATCATCGCGCTCTGGAGGCCGACTCCCAGGAAGCCACCCTCACCAGTGCCCGCGAATATCTGAGGTTGACTGAGATCCAGTATGAGAAAGGGCTGGTCAACTACTTCCAGGTCATTGATGCCGACCGCACCCTGCTCACCAACGAGATTTCCGCCACGCAAATTCAGGAGCAAAGGCTGATTTCCACCGTGCTTCTGATCAAGGCCCTCGGCGGCGGATGGAAGCCAGATGTGGAAGAGCCCTTGTTGAAGGATAAATAGATTAGCCGTTTCCATCTGAACCGCAAAACAGGCGGCAATCAAGTAGCGCAGGCTTCCAGCCTGCTAAATATTAGACTCCAACAGGCTCGATTTGCCGCCAAAGATCACAAAGAACGCAACAGTTTATTTATTTGTGATTCTTTGAGTTCTTTACGGCTACATTTGAAAATCTTCAATTCTGCAGGCTGGAAGCCTGCGCTACATAACATCGGATATACTTAAACTGCTCTATTTGCTCCTGACACTCTCTTTAACCTTATTTTCTCTATTCGCCCACCGATTCGCAGAGATCATACCTCCTGTTGTCTGTCATCATAGATTCGGAAAAAGTGTCCTACCCTTTGCGACTACTTCTTTACTGAATTTGCTCTAGACGATAAACGCTCCTCTGTTCCTCCGTGGCTCCGCGTGAGTTCTTCGGAAAACAAAAAGGACGAGGCGGTAAACCTCGTCCTTTTGTTTTGCCTGACAAATCGGCGTTATTGGATGATATCCAATTCGGCGATTGCGGCAAAGTCCTGACCCGTTTGTTCACTCCGCATGAGGAAGCGGAAGTAACGGGCCTCAACCGCCTTGTCGAAACGGACTTTCTGTTGCGAGGCGTTGTTCGGGAACGAGCCCTTCTTCACCTCAGTCCAGTTCTTGCCGTCAAGGCTCACAAAGAATGTGTAGTCCTTGATGCGTCCATTGGTGCCTTCCTGGCGTGGCAGATAGGAGAATCCTTGCAGCGTCCGGACTTCACCGATGTCGATGTCCACGGTGTGCGGATAGTTGGCCTGGGTTAGTCCATAGTTGGAATGCCACATCGTGCTGGAATTGTGGTCCAGCATCTTGGTCGCCTCGTCACCGGGTTGCTCACTGCTGACACTGACAATGCGAAGTTCAGCGCGTGGGACGAATTTGCCAAACTCAATGGCGATGGCCGGAGTGGCAGTCAGGCCAGCCTTCTCAGCGCGAGCCGTGACAGTGCCCTCGGTGGTAAGTTTGAAGGGGCCGGAGTACACCTGCTCGGCACCCTTGTTCACGCTGTACTTGATCACTGCGCCTTCCGTCGCGGTAGACAACGTCACCTCGCCATTGCGGCTATCCCGCTCGGCAAAGACCGGAGCTACGCTCGGGAAGGTGACCCGGGCGGCAGTGGCCAGGTTGGTGCCTTTTTTGACAGGGCGGATGATAAGGTTGAAGCTATAAGCCTTGTTGGAGCGCGGGATGTCGCGGGCGATAGGAGCCGGGCCACAGCTGGCCCCACCCAACCCGCAGGTGGTAGCGTCCAGATTCAGCACAACACGTCCGGTATCCTTGGGGAGCTTGTAGGGATGCGTGGCAGCCATCAGCTCGTCCACGGACCAGGGGAGCGCAGAGGCGGCCATGGTTTCACCGTCAGCGATGAAGAGTGCCCCGTCGCCCTTGGCGTCGGTCATGGCCACCCAGCGAACTTCCTCGCGATTGGCCATGTCCATCGGCTTGGCGTACGGCACGAAGAGATCCTTCACCGCAACGCTGTATTGTCCGGCATACGATCCGCTCTTGCGGTCAGGATAGTTTTCATCCGGCCCCAATCCGAAGTAGGTGAACTTGGAATAGGAATCGGGCAGTTCCAGTTTGTAGCCGAGTTTCGGCAGCGGGATATTCGGGCCTTCCGGACGGATTACGCTCTGGAGTGCGATGTCGCCCTCAGGCAGGATGGTCCAGATGGCAGTGGTCACGAAACGGAGGTCATCCGGGCCGAGTTTCTGCTTCCGGTTAATCTGAATCTTGCCACTGGTGACAGCACCGATGGTCTCGGCGTATTCGCCTTGGGAGATGATGCGGGTGACCACACGGACGTACTTGCCTTCGGGAGCCAGCTCCACGTCAAAAGCGTCCACCTTGTGCTTCAGGTTGTGCAAGCCTTGGGAGAACCATTGGTTCCACGCCCAGCCGTCGTTATTGAGGACGGCGCGGATGGCATTGAGCTCAGGTCCCTGTCCGGGCTGGAGGATTTCCTTCCCGTTATAGACGAGCGAGGAAAGTGTTCCGGTCGCCTTGTTGAAAACAGCCTTCGAGGTGGCATTGGAAATCACGACATCGCCGTTGGGCTTTTCCGAGATTTCGGGAACACCCTTGCCGGATACGGCCAGGGCGGGAATCTCGGTCTGTGGATTGGCCACAGCCACTTGCCCATTGGCCAGTTCATAACCGGCAGGCGACCAGTCGGTCTTTTCCTTCAGTCGGAATCCGAGGCGGACGAAGTACTCGGCACCCGGTTTCCAGGCAGGAGCACGGAAGGGAATCTGGACCACGGTCTTCTGGCGGGGAGCCAGGTCCGGGATGGGCAGCTTGCCCTTCTGGATGACAACACCGTCTTCGCTCAACTCCCAATTGATTCCGTCAAACTCGTTGAGATTCTTAAAGAAATATTTATTGAAAATTTCCACCTTGCCGGTGCCGTCCACGGCCTTGATGCCGATGTCCTGGTGAACTTTCTTGACCTCGTAGTAGAGGGGCTTCGGGTCACGGTTGGCAAACACGACTCCCTTGACGATGAAGAGGCCGTCGTTCGGCACATCGCCGAAGTTTCCGCCGTAGCCGACGAATTTCGGATCCTTCTTGCTGGCAGCCGCCACGACGACTTTTCCATCGTCTTCACGGGCATACAGCCCCTGGTCGCACCATTCCCAGATGCCCCCGCCCATGATGTAGTCAGAGGATTCGATGGCATCCCAGTAGTCGGCGAGGTTGCCGAGCGCATTATTCATGATGTGCGCATACTCGGAGATGTAGAAGGGGTACTTGATGTTCATCTCGCCCTTGGCCGCATTGGCCACCCAGCCCACGGAGGGATACTGGTTGCTGCCGATATCCACGATGTTGTTGTTGCGCTCGTAGTGTGTGGGGCGGGAGGTATCGCGCTCCTTGAGCTTGGCATGGGCCACCTTGAAGTTGTTGCCGGGGCCGGCCTCATTGCCGAGCGACCACATGACGATGGAGGGATGGTTTTTGTTACGCTCCACCATGGTCATGATGCGGTCCACGTGGGCGGCTTCCCATTCTTTCGGATGAGAGAGCGAGTCCTTGCCGTAGTAGTAGCCGTGCGACTCGATATTGGCCTCGTCCTGCACGTAGATGCCGTACTTGTCGCAGAGATAGTACCAGTACGGGGCATTGGTGTAGTGCGAATTGCGGACGTGGTTTACATTGGCCTGTTTGAAGCGGAGGATATCGAGCATCATTTGCTCGCGGGTTACCGCATGGCCGACATCGGGGAAGTTTTCGTGACGGTTCACGCCCTTCAGCTTCACCGGTTGTCCGTTCACATAGAAAATCTTGTTTTTGACCCGAACATCGCGGAAACCGACCGTGCTGGAAACGGTTTCGAGCACCTTGCCATTCATGTCCTGCAATTCGAGGATCAAGGTATAGAGATTCGGCACCTCGGCGCTCCAGACATCCACGCGCGGGAGGTACATGGAGGTATTGAAGACGGCTTCATTGCTGGCATGTACATTGCCGACGAGCGGCTTCACCGCAGCAGAGGAGTCGGCGAGAAGCTTGGGCTTCCCTGGTGTCACATCATTGTCCCAGGTGACATAGGTGATCTCATTGCCCTTGGGGTCATAGAGGCGGATGCCCAACTGGTAGCTGTTATCGAGCACCACCGCTTCGCTTTTCAAGTTGCGAACCTTGAATTCCAGATTCAACCGGGCGCCATTCAATCCGTCGATCACGCCGTCCGTCCCCTCGCCTACCTTGGGCAGGGCGAAGAAGTCGCGGATGTGTACCTGGGGGACGGAATAGATCGCCACGGTGCGGAAGATACCGCTCAACCGCCACATGTCCTGACACTCGAGATAGCTGCCGTCGGAATTGCGGTAAACCTCGGCAGAGACGCTGTTTTGTCCCGGCTTGAGGTATTTGGTGATGTTGAAGGCAGCCGGATCACGGCTGTTCTTGGAGAATCCGACATATTTGCCGTTAATCCAGAGGTAGAAGAATGAGTCCACCCCGTCGAAATTGATGAACACCTCGCGGCCATCCCAATCCTGCGGCACCTCAAAGTCACGGCGATAGGCGCCGACTTCGTTGCGGTAGGTGTAGGTGGTGAAATGGGGAGGCGGCTCACTCATCACGCGCGGCCAGTCGCGCTTGAAAATATAAGGCTGGTTGGCGTAGATCGGCACGCCGTAGCCTTCGATCTGCCAGTTGGACGGCACCTTGATGTCGTTCCACTTGCTGACATCAAAATCCTCCTTGTAGAAATCCTTGATGCGTTCGTCGGGATGCTTCACCCAGTGGAATTTCCATTTTCCGTCGAGCGACTTCCAGTATTGCGAATTTTCCGGAAGAATCTTCATGGCGCTCTTCACATCCTGAAACGAGGTGAAGGTCGCCCGGGCGGGCTCTTTATTCAAAGAGAGGTTTTCACAATCTTCCCACTCCTTGCCTGTCGGGGCGACAGGGTCGGCAGCTTGGACAGGAATGAATGCGGCAAGCGCACACAGGCCTATGGCGAGCAGTTTGGTTTTCATGGTCGGTAACATGTCGCCCTCATAGACTCCTTTTCCCGGGATTTGTTCAACTGTTATTTTCCACCCATCCGGGCATAAAAAAGCACAGGGAATCAAAGACTCCCTGTGCCCGTGGAAAACGAAGTTCCTTGTATGGCAAGGATTCTTCGTTGCTCAACTGCCGCTTGAGCTGGACGAACTGGACGACGCCTCTGCCAAGGCTTGCCGACGTCCCGCCCGGATTCCACGCCGTTGCGCGATCAGGCGGTTATAGGCATCCACCCGTTCGTTCAACGCGCTTATCAGCGCCGGGACATTGGCATCCTCCGGATTCAACACTTGGTAGGCTCCGGCATATTGCACAATCGCCTCGTAATCAGCGTCCAATACCGCCCGGCACTCCAACACCTTCCTGACATGCTGCTGCTCCCATTGATCATAGCGCAGCCCCTTCAGCTTGATATACTCCCCGTTGTCCGCTTCCAACTCACCCACCCAGGTCGCCAGGCCAAGTGTTTGCAAATCGGCGGCCTCGGAGCGCAAGTCCTGCAGCATGCTCATCATCGCATATGTCTTCTTGTCACGGGACATCCTGATGAGATTCCCATAATGCCGGACGACATTGTGAAGCTTGGTGGCAGCCAGGCGCTTTGCTGAATCAGCATGGCGCGTGAATCCTCGCACGGCATCACGCAGCCGCTGGTAGGTGGCATTGCGCTGGCGGTCGGCGGCAATCATTTGCCCGGTATACACACTCCGCCGGATGATTTCCACCGCGACGTCTAGGTCGTCATAGTGCCCGTTATAGACTGCGACCAAATCCTGAAAAGCCTGGGACAGGTCGTGTTCATTCACCAGTTTGGCAAACTCGGAGTGAAATCCAAGATGCTCTTCATTACGCAAACCGGACAATATGATATGTTTTATTTTATCCTTCATAATAACCTTACATTGATTGTTAATTTGGCTCCATTCACTATGAATGTAACCGAGGAATAGGTGAAATAATTTCCATCGATTAATCAAGCTTTTTTATTTTAAATTTAATAAAACCCTTGCCACAAGCTCCGAGGTATTTGGTCATCCGCCGCAAATACTATTCGACAATTGGCAGTCATGTGGAGTGCGGTGGCAGAGGGCGAAGCCCGGCGACACCGCTTTAATACTGCCAATCGAATTGATAAATCACCCAAAGCGGTGTCGTCGCTTCGCTTTGCCACCGCACTCCATATTTGAACGGTGAACCAGCTACTTAACTTCCCTGCTTTGCCCGCTATTTTCCATTGCAGTGCCCAAATCTGACACGTCGGAAAGGATGAAGTCAGGCTGCGTTGGTACAATCTGACACGAAGGATTATTACACGTCAGACCGCTGTCATACTTTCTGTGCCGTCAGATTTGTCCGCGTCGATCGACGTGGCGATATCTGAGCGTAAGGATTAATACACCTCAGACTGAGGTGATAGTTTCTGACATGTCGGCGATCACCACTGCAGGCGGACCTGTATGAATCTGACATGTCAGATTGTGCCACGGCAGTCCGACGTGGAGGTTTCCGACGTGTCAGATTTCACCACCGCAGGCCAACCCAGCTTACAAATTGGAAAAATGGAGGGACGAGCTCCCGCGAGTCCGTGGGTCAAGTGATGGAATTAGAAAAATAGGCAAACTCAGCGTTAAGCATCTATCCTATAAAATTACCTGATTCTGATATTCTCTTTTGAA
>JAITVQ010000131.1 GCA_031285745.1 Puniceicoccales bacterium
ATACATGTGACGACCCTGGCTGGTGATATGGACATCCCCGGTGGCAGTAATGCTCTCCACTACTTCAATCGGATTTCCCGACGGAGAATTCTTGGGCGTGGTCTCCACTGTGGCGGCAAAGCTGTTCATCTGCCCGACCCCAATGTTCAGCCGTACCACCAGTGACTGGCTTTCCATGGCAATGGGATTTTTGTCCTTATCCTCCATCAGCACTTTGACTTTTCCCGAAAAAATAAACTCCGTGCGTCCGCTGCCATCAGCGCCTTCTTTCTGAAAGCGGGCTTCCAACTGGGTGCTGAAGATATGAATGGGGGATTTCAGCTCACCGGCAGGCTGAAGGGTCACCCGGACATCTTGCTGAATGCGGATCGTATTGATTTCTCCTGCGCCTGACCAGTCCCATACTTTTCCCACCGCATCAAAAAACTTTCCGTTCATGGACAGTTGCTCCTGTCCCGAGGCTTTATTTTCGCGCTGCGAATAACGACAGGAGGGGGATTTGATTGTCGCAACGAGAGTGTCCTTGGAATAGTTTTGCAAAGAAACTTCCTTCAATATCCAGACCTCATTCTCACCAAATCCCACACTATTCTGACGTTCAGGACGCACCTCCGCTCCTTTCAAGCGCCAGCGGAGAAAACCTTCTTTGTCAAAGTCCAGGAATTCGAGTCCCTCCACGCCATCGGAGCCAATCTGGGGTCCACTGCGTTTGGAATTCTTCTCTTGCGCAGCCCCCACTACAGCAGAGTTGAGATAGACAAAAGATGTCAAAACGGGGCAAATCGCGGGAGATAATATAAACGCGACGTATGCCAGAAGCTTTCTCATACTTTTAGAACATAGTTTAGCAGCACTGTCGCAAGCCTCAAAAGGGAGAACGGACGGATGCGCCCCTCATTTGCATTTCAGGAAACAGGTTTGGGAAAAGGCGATCCTTCACGAACCAAAGGATGCATGGCATGGCTGGCAATAACACTGCCAGGAGGAAGATGAAGTCCGGCGAGGAAGGCGGAGATCGGCAACATTTTCCCTGCCGGACGCTGAAGCTGTTTTACACACAATATCCCCTGCCCTGTCGCGATACGAAGTCCATCCGCCTCGGCAGAAAGAATGGCCCCGGGAGTATTCGGTTCTCCAGACAAACCGTCATCTTCGGCAACAGCCTCACCGACTTTCAGGATCATGTCGCTCCAGGGGAAAGTTACACCCGGCCAGGGAGAGAGCGCCCGGACTCGTGCAGCAATTTCCCATGCCGGAGCCGCAAAATCCAGAGTGGCATCGGCCCGGGTGATCTTGCGGGTAAAGGTAACCTGGGCCTCATCCTGCGGCACACCCTGGGCATCGTCGTTAACGATACGGGGCAACACCCGGTCAATCAGGGGAACACATGCCTGCGCAACTTTCTCGCGAAGAGAGAGGCGCGTCTCATCGGGAGCGAGGGTTATCATCTCCGCATCCACGACCGGCCCGGCATCAAGCTTGGGGACTACGCGCTGGAGTGATACGCCACTTTGAACAGTGCCGCTGGCAATGGCTCCCTCGATGGGAGTTGCTCCGCGAAATTGCGGCAGGAGCGAGGCATGCAGATTAAAGAATCCAAACGACGGAACCGCCAAAAGATCACGTTTGAGAATATGTCCGTAGGCCATGACCAGAGCAATCTCGCATCCCAGGGAACGCAGTTCATCCGGCATGGATTCATCCAGCCGTTCGGGCTGATATACCCGCAAGTCGCGGGCTTTCGCCCACTCGACAACCCCGTTCGATTGGAGTTTTTTGCCCCGCCCATGGGGTCGATCCGGCTGGCTGTATATGGCGACAAGGTCAACGATGCCCGAGTGTGCCGAAACAATCCGCTCCAAGCATGGCAGCGCAATTTCGTCGGAACCAAAGAAAACCAGTCGCGGCATGGGAAGGTGTCTTTTGAGGAATAAATATCAACGCCGACGTCCGCCCGGTTTTTTGTTGCGGGCTTTCAAACTGAGTCGGGGTCCTCCGCCCTTGCGCGTTCCACTGCCAGCCTTGGCTCTGGGCCGGGAAGATTTGGCCGGGGAGTTTTTGGCACCGCTGGCAGTCGGCTTCGAAGCACTTTTGCGGACAGCTTTATTCTTGGGTTCACTGCCGACAGTCTCGCTCTGTTGCCCCAGGAAGAATTTACGCTCAGGGTCCTTAGGCTTGCCGACAAATTCAAGTTTTACCGGAACACCATCGAGGTCGAATGCTTCATACAAACCGGCAATCAGGTAGCGTTCGTATTGGTCGCTCACGCGTTCCTTGGAGTTGCAAAACATCCGGATGCAAAGCGGCTTGTTTCCAACCTGCACTGCGTAGTAGCATTTGAATCTCCGTCCGCTCACCATGCGGGGCGGTTGCCGCTCCATCAGGTCATGCACCACCTTGTTGATTTGCGCGGTCGGGATGAAACCGTTCATGCGCTCATAGACACCATGGCCCGCAGCAAGCAGGTCTGCGACTTTGATGTTTTCCAAAGCCGACATGAAGAGCACGGGGGATTTGGGCAGGAAAAATAGTTCACGGTTAACTGCCTTATAATAAGTTTTCCGGAATTCAGATTCGCTCTCGAATCCATCAATCCCGCCATCCTTCTCCCGGAATTGTTTCAATGCGAGATCCCATTTATTGACGACAACCACCAAGCCTGAGCCAGCCTCGGAGATTTTCCCGGCCAGTTGCTTGTCCAGGCGCGTCACGCCGCTCTGGGCATCCAGCACCAGGTAAACAATGTCTGCCGAGGACAGCGCCTCGTTCGAGCGCAGTTCCGAGAAGAAATCGAGCGCGTCATGCCGAGTCTGGGCACGCCGCCCGGCAGTGTCGATAAGTTCAAAATTCCAAACATCACCATCGGCGTTGGTGTAATCGAGTTGGGTGCGCACCGGATCGCGTGTGGTACCCGCCACTTCGCTGACAATCAAACGGTCGGCTTTCAACAGCCGGTTGCCGATGGAGCTTTTTCCCACATTGGGCCTCCCGGCCAGGCAAAGACGAATCCGCGAGGAAGCCGGTGATGCCGTTTCAACTTCCGGCTCCGGCCCCAAATCGGCCTTGATCTTGGCCACCAGAAAATCGATGCCAATGCCATGCTCCGCCGAGATGACAATGGGAGAGCCCAGGTTCATGCCAAAGAAATCGGCATGGTTGGCAGCCCGGGCTTCATTATCGGCCTTGTTGGCCACCAGGATAACTTTTTTGCCAAAGCGCCGGAGCCTTTGGGCAATCTCCAAGTCCAACGGAGTGCAGCCTTCGTTGATATCAACCACCAGCAGGATAACCCCGGCGGCATTGATAGCAAAACCCACCTGTTCCTCAACGGCATCCGCGATCACCTTGGGGGTTAATGCCGTGAAAAGCCCGATGCCCCCGGTATCCATCAACAGGTAATTACCATCGCGGACCTGTTCGGTGATAAGGTCGCGCGTCACGCCGGGCATATCGTGGACAATCGACACACGCCGTCCAACCAAGCGGTTAAACAAACGGCTCTTGCCGACGTTGGGACGACCGACAATGGCAACGCTGCGTGGGATTTCTGTGACTGCGGACATAAAAAGAACGATTCGCGAGGAACAGTGGCATGTAAACACCGGATTTTAGGAACACAGCATAATTTGACAAAGGACTAAGGATTTATCCGAAACTATCCATAAATCCATCGGTTTATCATTTTTGTAGGCATACAGAGCTTCTATTTCGGCTGCAGGGTTGGTTCCGCACACGCACAAAGCTCTCATTTCAGCAGGAAAGCGTCCTCTGTACCAATACGGCGGTCCTAAATCAGTTGATGAGGTCTCATCATACTAATACAACAGAGCAAAATCAGCTGAAAACCCTCGGCCGTACGCATACGGAGGTTCCATCTCGGACGGCAGAGGCTTTTTGTACGCGTACAGAGCGAGTAATCCACGTGGTTTCATTTCTCCGTACGCATACAGAGGGGACTTTTCGGGCGGATGGATGTCTTGGATCAACATTGGATGAGAGTAAATTCGGTGTGGAATGTGTCTGGATAGCCCAGAAGACAAGTCACTGAAAGCGCCCAACATGTTCACAAGCAAAACAAAAAGGCCCCGGATACGCCGGGGCCTTAAAGCATTGCGAATGCCGAACAAATCACACAGGGCCGGAGTCGGAGTCCGAAACATCCTCCTGCTGCATCATATCAGCTTCCGCCTCCTGATGTTCGTCAGTCGAAGCCGGATTCCCTCGCTTGGGTTGACGTCTCGCGGCCCGCTCGGCAGCCTCCTTGATTTGGGCTTCCGTCATGACAGGCATGGCAAAAAGACACCCATCTGAATACTCCGTGACATACCCCTCCGAAACCAGCCAGCGGACGGTATTGAGGAGTTCGCGAACAGCGGGATTGGAGAGATCGACGGCGGCGGCAGGCTCGGGAGCAGGAGCAGGTTTGGCAGTCGGCTTGGGCGCAGCCTCTATCTTTTCGGCAACAGGCTCGGGTTTTGCAACAACAGGTTCCTCTGCTTTCAGAGCTTCTTCAGAAGCCACAGCCGCATCTGCTACTGGAGTAGTTTCTACCGGCTCTTCAACCGGCGCTTCTCCAGTTTCAGGAGTATCGGACTTCGGCGCTTCAGGAGTTTCTGCCGATACCGGAGCAGGCGCTTCAACCGTTTCCGGCTTTGCCTCCACCGGGGTATCATTCGTGCTGGAGGCCTCGGATGGCGGAACCTGGGGTGAAGCAGCCACCGGAGCGATGCCCAGCAGTTTTTCCGGCAATTCAGTGATTTTGATTTCCGGATTCCTCTCAATAAAATCGACAACCTTCTGGATATTGTCGGCAAATACCGTTTCCGCAGTACGAGACCGGGGATAGACCGACGAAACAAAGGTGATCGCCTTCGGACCTCTCTTGAAGAGATTCAGGCCCTCCTTCTTCAAACGCGAACGCAAGCCGTTCGCAGTAAGAAGCGGGAATTGGCGCTGGTAGCCAAGCTCTCCCTCGATTGAATCGCGCAAAGGTCCATTGGGCATGGAGCCGATCATCCGCCCTGGGAAACGAACGAAATCAAGTGCGCGCACCAGTTGTGTCTTGCGGTGGGCGATGAGGAAATTGCGGGCGGCATCCAGACTGTCGAAACTGACCGGATCGCCTTCCTTATGATCCTTGAGCGTATAGCGGGTAACCTGCTTCATGCGGGCCATCCACTGATCCACGAGAGCCTGGTCACGAACTGACTCAATCCGGCTGGTAAACCTATCGAACGGCATGCGCGACAAACGGGCGGCATGATGCTCACGCAACGCCTGCTGGTAACCATGGTAATTGGGTGGCCCAAGCACCTCGCCCGTGATGCCGCACTTGGACACCATCAGAAAGTTTCCCTTGGGGGGATCAATCTCAACGGTTTCCACGGTAAAGAATCGCTCAAGATGCTTGTGCATCACATGGGCGATGGCCTCCGCTTCGGAGAGGAAGGGGATTTGGTCCGGCACTGACTGGTAAATTCGCGCATCCTTGTTCGTCCCGTGATTAAACGGACGGCAACCAACCAGGAACCGGTCGTTCTTTTCCAGGATAAGATGGGCGATTTCAAAAAGCTCGTAAGTCCGCAGTGACGCAGCGACAGCCTTGGTCAACACCTGAAACGGCTTATCCTCCGGGAAGAATGCCACCTCCGCGACCGGACCATACCGGTTTCCGCTGTCTTGGTAATTCCCTGGGCGATGCTGGGGCCGGGAGTCCCTCGGCTCACGCCGTTCAAAATTCTGATCCCGCCTTGGTCCGTCATTAAATCGACGGCCACCTTCAGGGCGGCGGCCGCCGGTCTGTTGTCGGTCCTGGTTAAACGAATCCCGTCCGCCCTGCCGTTGCTGCTGCCCACCACCAAAGCCGCGCCTATCGGGAGGACGACGGTCGCCGAAACCTTTTCCGCCACCCCGGTTATCCCTTCTGTCACCATAATCGCGAGACTCGCGAGGGGCCGACGGAGGCCGTGGTGTACTACTGGTGGCCCACGAGGGACCGAAATTCAACGATTGGAGATCGCTCAAATCGACAGGTTTTTTCTGGGGATCGTTGGGGGCGGACATGGAGCAGCCGTTAAAAAGTGATGCCTAACAAGAGAAAGTACTGAGCTAAGGCAAGTTTTACCCGAGCAAAAGAACTTTCTGTCGTAATCAAAAAAAATGTAATCAATGGAATATTTTTGTTGCCAAAGCAGAATCCGCCAACAGTTCTTCGTGCCCTTCTTTCGCTCAGGTGGTGGAATTGGCAGACACGCATGCTTGAGGGGCATGTGCCGAAATGTGTTAGGGTTCAAGTCCCTTCCTGAGCACCATTTTCCAATGGCAGATTAAACCCATTAGGAATCCCGGCAAATCGTGGTTGGCAAATAATGTTTTCGCCTAGACGATACCCAACGCCTTAAGGAGAATCCCGTGCACTTGGTCATTCCGGATAAACGGGGTAAACTCGCGGGCACAAGGCCCCAGCGCAGTCAACTCCACCAGGTCGCCGGTGTGATTGCTGCTGGTCCAACCCACCCCTGTATAGGGTTTGAATATCTGCTGCAACGATCCCAGCCCTTGGGCCGCCAATTCCGCACTTTTGCCCTCCATGGCCGCGGGTGAATAAGCCTTCACTGCATTCAACGCCACACTGGCCCCCATCAGCTTATCTCCTTTTAGACGGATTCCCGTGGCTTGCTCCAAGTATGTGGCCAGTTGCTTGGCATCCAGGCTCTTGGCCCGGCTGCGCATCGTACTATAGGATGCTTTGAATTTACCAAGACTCTTAAAAGCATCGGTGGATTTTGCATAATTGCTACCGACCCCGTTGATATTCATCCCGCCTGTGCCATGGTCCGTGGTAATAACCAGCAGCGTATCAGGATTCTTTTCCACAAAATCCCGCGCCACAGCCACAGCCTCATCGAAGGCGATCAAATCGAGGATCAGGGCAGCAGTATCATTGGAGTGGGCCGCATGGTCCACCCGGGCGCCTTCGATCTGCAAGACAAACCCGTTGGGAGCCTTGGACAAGCGGCGCAACGCCAAGGATGCCATCTCGGCCAATGTCGGAACCTTCTCCTGCAAATCAGCGTCGTTGTTGCGATCAATCGTATATGCGAGATGGCTGTCGGAGAAAAGCCCCAGCAGAGGAGCAAAACCGTCTCCCTGCGACATAAGTTCCTGGCGTGATTTTATCACGGAATAACCGCCTTTACGAAAATCACCCTGCAAGGTGTCATCGAAGAATTTCACGCCACCGCCCATGATAATATCGATCTTCCGCTCCAAGTATTGACGGGCAATTCCAGCCTCGTCGTTCCGTTTATCACTGTTGGCAGCAAAACCGGCCGGAGTCGCATGAGTGGCGGTAGCCGTGGTCACCAATCCGGTGGCCAGGCCATTCTTCCGGGCCGTTACGCAGATCGGTTCCAACGGACGCCCATCCACAGACATGTTTACCTGTCCGTTCAGGATGCGCTGCCCACACCCCCAGCAACTCGATGCTGCGGAAGAGTCAGTGACGATGCCTGTGGCCGAGGAGGTCTCCACCAGACTTCTTACCACGGGCTGGGTATTAAATAACGACAGCCAGGCATTGTCCTTCTCCAAGACAAGCTGCTGGTAATGTCGCGCCGCCGCCAGCGACCCGGTGTTCATGCCATCGGCCACCATGAAAATGAGATTTTTTGCCCGGGCCTTGGCAGAGTTGGTAGCTGACTGCCGGGTTGCATCCTCGGCAAGAGCTCTGTTCCAGCCCAATCCTAATAGGGCTCCGGCAGAGGCAGCAGTTTTGATAAAAGAACGGCGGGAGGTCATGGTCTTCTGCTAGGCTAATGTCTAATGCCATTGTTACAATATCACGGCATTGAAACGACATCAAAGTGACAAGATAAAGCCATGATTGTTTCCAAATATCCTCCCCCTAATTAAAAAAACAGGCCCTTGCAGAAGCAAGAGCCTGAAAATTTGCCGACAAACTTTGAATGTGAAACTAACCTGCCGCCCTAGATCTGGCCTTCGGCCTTGCCCAATTCGCTCTTTGCCGCATCGAAATGATCTGCCGTGCCCCAGGAAAATCCGCCGCGCACCTTGCCCTGTTTGTTCTCCTTCTTCCATTCGGCATGGCTCTGTCCGTGGATTTCCTTGAACAGTGTCTCGAAGGCTTCGCCGTCATTCATCGTCAAAACATCCTCCGATATCTGCTTGCCGCCTTCATAAACCGCCCGAGCCACCCAGTATTCCTTGAGGAAAGCATCGGACTTAACGACAACACGGGCCGAGGGATTGTTGGTCGCTAACGCCTTGACCATTTTATAAGGAGGCTCCCAGTGTGTCGCCAGCATGAATCCACCGTCAACCGGCGCATACATCCCCTCATAGGTCTCCGCAATCGCCGTCTCAAGTGCAGCCAGCAGTTCTTCGCGTGATACATCGCCAGTGGCCTCTACCAATACCTGATTCTCGATATCGGCAGGCTTCTGCTGGGAAAGTTCGGAGAGAGTGACGCGAACAGCTTTGGAACTCATGGACACGGCGAGGTAAGCTCTCTCCGGCAAAAGGCAAACCGGAAACCAAATCTGCTACATCATTTCAAAAAATAATGGTTCCAATGCTCCCGGCCTTTTGACTACATCTACAACATCTCATTTATGAAGTTCTCCCGTCATCTTGCCTGGCTCTGGCCGATTTTTCTGATCGGAATTGTCTGCTACGCTTCAGGCAGAAATCCGGTAGCCCCTGACTTGGGTCTGAGCTTCCAGGATAAAATCGCCCACTTTTTCGTCTTTGGCCTGCTGGCAAATCTTTTCCAGCGCTCGCTATGGAAATCGGGGCTGAGTCCCCTGAAAGCCTTCATCATCGGGGTAGCCATTACCTCCTGCTTCGGGGCCCTGGATGAACTGCACCAAAGCAGGACACCGGGACGCGAAATGGATTTTTATGACTGGCTCGCCGATACCTCGGGCGCATTGCTGGCAAGTGGGTTATATTTCGCGAATGTCGTTCGCTATCGCAGTATTCTTGAGTTTTCTCTTTTTGGCAAAAACCGCCACCGCCGACCCTCCGACGATGAAAAACCCGACTCCATCTGAACGCATTACCCGGCTTCGCACCGAAATCGCCCGGCATGACAAACTCTATTATAACAAAGCGACCCCGGAGATTACCGACTACGAATACGACCTGCTGCGCAACGAACTGGCCGACCTGATCGCCCGGCATCCCGAACTTGCCCAAGCCGGCACAACAGAGACTCCGGGAGACGACCGGACCGAGGGGTTTGCCAAGGTGCGCCATCTCTCCCCCATGCTCAGCCTCGACAATACTTACAACGAGGATGAGTTTCGCAACTTCGTCACGCGCGTCGAAAAACTCACCGCGAACAGCCAGCCGCACTTTGTCGTCGAACCCAAAATCGACGGGGTCGCCGTCAGCCTCACTTATGAGAACGGCAAATTTGTCCGGGCCGTGACACGCGGCAACGGCACTGAAGGCGACGATATCACCCGCAATGTCGAAACCATTGTTTCGCTGCCGAAAACCCTGACCGGGGAAGTGCCGGAGAAAATCGAAATCCGCGGCGAGATTTATATGACCAACGCGGAGTTTTTGCGCATCAACGCCGAGCGGGAAAAAGCCGAACTTCCCCTTTACGCCAATCCGCGCAATCTGGCCGCAGGCACCGTCAAGCTGCTCGACCCTCGCGAAACTGCCGCACGCAAACTCGAAATCGTGCTCTACGGCATCGGTTTCAACGGCCCTGTCATGCGAAACAATCCGCCACGAGGCGAACCGGCCTCGATGTTCGGGGCACTATCGCAGTTTCATTCCGCATTGCTTCGCTGGAAATTGCCGACCGTGGAATTCTTCCGCGAGGTCGATGGTTCGGATGCCGCTTGGCAGGCAATCTGCGACCTTGATAAACTTCGTCGCACATTCGCCTACCCGACCGATGGCGCCGTCGTAAAACTCGACTCGTTTGCCGCGCAGTCCCACGCAGGCAGCACCAGCAAATTTCCCCATTGGGCTATCGCATTCAAATTCGCCCCCGAACAGGCAGAAACACGTCTCCGCGCCATCACGCTCCAGATTGGGCGCACCGGGGCCATCACGCCGGTCGCCGAACTGGAGCCCGTTGAACTTGCCGGAACCACCGTCAGCCGGGCTACCCTGCATAACGCCGATGAAATCTCCCGCAAAGACATCCGCGAAGGCGACCTCGTTGTCGTTGAGAAAGCCGGGGAAATCATCCCGCAAGTAGTCCGGGTGGTTTTGGACAAACGCCCTGCTGAATCAACGGCCTTTGACTTTGCGGCACGATTGACCGAACTCGGCCTCGATGCCGAACGAGTCCCAGGGGAAGCCGTCTGGCGACTGAAAAAACCTTCGCGTGAGCAGCAAATTCGCGCTCTTGCCCACTTCGGCTCCAAGCAATGCCTGGACATAGAAAACCTAGGACCAGCCATCGCTGAATCCCTGATCAACGCCGATTTTGTCAAGACTCCCAGCGACCTCTATTCTCTCACCAAGGAACAACTCGTCACCTTGGAAAAGTTCGGGGATAAATCTGCGGACAATCTTCTCGTGGCAATCGAAGCCAGTAAGAATGGAGAATTGTGGCGGCTTATTCACGCCATCGGCATCCCCAACGTGGGCATGCAAACCGCCAAGGATCTGGCGCGTCATTTCAAGACACTGGACGCACTCGCTGGAGCCACTTATAGTGATTTTCGTCGCAAGCTGGTTGGCAAGAAAGGCCAGGAACTCAAGGGAGAAGAAAGCGTCGTGTCCGGCGTTGGCGGTGTTGTTGCTGAAAGTATTTTAACCTGGTTTTCCGATCCGGCCCATCGCGAGTTCGTCGAACGTCTTCGGGCTGCAGGGTTGAATTTTAGCGATACCACGGAAACCAGTGACGCTGCGGTCAATGAAGCTATCGCAGGAAAGACCTTTGTCATTACCGGGACACTCCCCACCCTCTCCCGGGATGAAGCGCGGGATAAAATAGAAGCCGCAGGCGGCAGGGTTTCCGGCAGCGTGAGCAAAAAAACCGACTTTGTTTTGGCCGGGGAGGAAGCTGGTTCAAAACTAACCAAGGCACAGGAACTCGGTGTCACCATCATCGACGAAGCCGAGTTCCGAAAGATGCTCAATGATGCTAAAACTTCATCAAAATCAGTGGGGAAAGCTGAAGTAACTCACCTTGCACAGCCGGAGTTGTTCTAATTCTCACACCGAGTTGCCAATCCGGTCTTTCATTTTAGATTCATCCATCATGCGCTCACTTTCTCTCCTCTGTGCTGGAGCTGTCGGTTTGTGCTCGCTTCATGCTGGCGAAAATCCTGATCAGGTATTGGAGAAACAAACGACTGTATTTGATTCAGGGGCATGGGCCAAGTTATTGCAAAATCCCCTGAGCCCCATCACCCGCGTTGATCTGGAAACCAGTTTCGACTTTGGAATTGATCCCTACAACGGGAACCGGATCACCCCAAATATCAAGTTTAACATACCCGCCCGGCTCTCCGAGGACTGGTGGCTGCTCACCCCCGCCAGCAACCCCATTGTATTCCAGCACGGCGTATTCGACGATGAGCACAGCAGCGAGTCCGGACTTGGTGACATGTTCCAGAGCTTTTGGCTGTCACCCAACCATTCATCAGGGGAAGGATTATTCTGGGGCGCCGGAGCAATCTTTCTCTTCCCGTTTGCCACTGAAAGACAAATCGGGTTACGCACTTGGGCAGCAGGACCCGAAGCCGCCATTGCATGGCAAAACGGACCCTGGACATACAGCCTTACTGCGCACCACATGTGGTCCTACGCCGGATCGGGTGATCACATCAGCGAAACATTTTTCATTCCACATTGTGCCTATACCTTTGACGAAGGCTTCACGGTAAGCGCGATGATTCCTGCGGACTACGATTGGAAAAACCATCGTTGGCTGCTACCCGTCATCCTCGATTTCAGCCAAACCTTCGATGCCTTTGGTCAACCATTCTGCGTTGGCATCTACGGCAGCTATTATATAAAGACCTATGACAAGATGCCCGAATGGGGTGTAGGATTTCGCATCGTCTGGGCCATGCCCTGAGAGCCAGAACGCTAATCCTACCCGATCAATGCCCGGAGCGAGGGGAAATGCTCGCTCCAGTTGCTCATGTCCGGCAAATCGCCCACCACATTGGCAAACAATTCGGCCTTGGCTGCCTTGAGGGCTTCGACTCGTGCTTCCACCGTGTCTGCCGAGATCATTCGATAAACAAAGGTAGTTTTCTTTTGCCCGATCCGGTGAACACGATCCACCGCCTGGGCCTCTACTGCCGGATTCCACCACGGGTCCAACAGGAAAACATATTCCGCGCTATGCAGCGTGATGCCGATTCCACCCGCCCGCAGGCTCACCAGCATAATCCCAGCCCCATCCGCCTTCTGGAATGATGACACCGGCGTTGCCCGGTCCGTGGTCGAACCCGTCAACCTGTACAATGGCACCATTGGAAATTGCCTTTGCAACGCAGCCTCCACCCTGTCGAGCAATCCGACGAATTGACTGAAAATAACCACCTTTCGCTTGTTCTCCACAATCTCCTCCAATCGCTCCAACAGCACAGAAATCTTGCCCGACGCCGACATCGGCAACGCCCCTTGTCCCGGCAATAAACCCGGATCACAAGCAGCCTGGCGCAACCGGATCAGCAGCGCAAAAAATCCGACGCCATGCTCCGCCACCAACTGCCCCGGCTCTGCATTGCCCAGCGACGAAATTCCTTCGTCCACCAAGCGACGATACAACTCCCGTTGTGTTTCGCTCATCGGACACAGCAAGGGCACCGAAACCTTTGGCGGGAGCTCCTTGGCCACAACATTCTTCGTCCGGCGCAACACAAAAGGCGCGACCTGTTTTGCCAACCTGGGTATCGCATCGGGATCGTTTTCCAACCGTGTCTCAAATGCCGCCCGGCGTCCCAGCAACCCCGGCATCAAGAATCGAAAAATCGTCCAGATATCCAACGGGTGATTTTCAATCGGCGTGCCCGTTAACGCCAAACGATGCCGGGCCTTGATCGCCAGGCATGTTTCCGTTACCTTGGCCGACGGGTTCTTAATATACTGCGCTTCGTCGAGCACTGCATGGGAAAACTCCACATGCTCCAACAAGGACTTGTTCCGGCGCAATTGCGTATAACTCGCCAGCCATATCTTCGGCGAAGAATCCTTCACGAAATCTTTCCCTCGTTGCAAAATCCCGATGGGTGTTGCCGGGAAAAACCGCGCGGCTTCCGCCTCCCATACCGGCACCACGCTGGCCGGGCATACAATCAGCACCGGAGCCGCCAGCGGTTGCATATGCAATAATGCCAGTACCTGGATTGTCTTCCCCAATCCCATCTCGTCAGCCAGCAAGGGATGCGTCCCATGTTCCAACATATGGGCCAGCCATGCCACCCCGCGTACCTGGTAGGGGCGTAAAAAATCCGGCACGTTCTTCGGAGATTCCGGTTCTCGCAGCAAAGCTTCACGCCAGGCAGCCAACCCGGCATCCATGGCTACTTTCACCCGGTCCTCGTTAAACAAAGACAACAGGCTATACCGTGGCATTGCACCATCCGTCTCCGGCCAATCCGTCAATGCCGATTGCTGTCGCATCCCCAGCCGGGCAAAACCTCGCCCTGGAACAAACACCGTTCCGCCATCTTCCAGCAAACGTCGCGTCGCTGACTCCGGCAACCATTCCCCCTCCAGTCCCAGCCGCCACCGATAAGTAAATCCACCAGAGTCCTCGTCCTCTTCCGCCACTGCTTCCAGTTCCAATGGAGGCAGTTCACGCCCCAGCGGTAAAATAGCCGCTTTCCCTTCCACTCGCCAACGCTTCGACCACACCGGTAAATCATAATTCACAAAGTGCATCACTGCCGATGGAGAATCCATCCGGTACCCACACACTTTGGCATCAAACCCAAAACCACATTTCCGCGCATGGGTTGCCAGACGCAATAATGCCGTGCGATCCGCTTCCAATAAATCCTCCGGCGACACCGCGCCTTTTCCGTAGGCGGGTAATCGTGGCGCTATGGTTTCCTTTAAATTTATCCGGGCATTTTCGCTGTCTTGCCCGACCCATTCCCACACTGGCCTGCATATGGCCGAGCCATTCTCCTCGGTAAAGACCAGTACCAAATCTCTTGGACTTTTTCTTGCCGGAACGGGCGGCAGCTCCGGCTCGGCTTCGTTTGGGGTTGTTGCTTGTTCTTCACGAGGCTGAGTTTGTCCAGCTTCCTGCGAATCTCCTTCTTTGCTTCCATTTCGCTTACTCTCCCTTCGGGGATCCGTAATCTCGCTCCCACCAATCAATCCCACGGCCTCATCACCCAATAGTTCCTCAATTTCATAAATCCCGGCAGCCACCAAAGTCTCCCCCAATAGAGGACGCTCCAACGAGGTACGCCACGCTAGTTTTTTGTCTTTCCATTCCAGCACGGCATGTACACCACCGCCATCCCACATCGCATACACCGTGGCCTCATCGGAAAACAACCCGACTTCCCGAATCTCTCCCTTGCGGTAAACTGCTCGCGCAGCGGCCAGTACCTCCGGCGAAAACAAATGCTCCCAGCCGGGAGCCAAACGCTCCAGCCATAGCTCAAGAGCAGCCTCCGAATAGTGACGTTTTGCCGGACGCAAGGACATGATGAACCTATCATTAAAACCAAGATCACTGCCTTCTTACAAGAGCGAACCACATGAAATCGAGTGAATCACAGATCCATGGGTAATCTACAAGTTCACGTCATGTTGAAGACACGGCCTAAAACATGGTCCAGTTCAGAAACCTCCTTCCTTCGACCGGTTACACAATCCAGCTTTTTTTCTAAGAGTGTTCTATTGGATTGCTCCCGCAAATCCTGCCCCTAATCAGAAGGAACCATGGCACCCTTAGCGCTCATTCCCCAACTCACCGAGTGGTGGCAAGGTCTGGACACCATCGGACAAGTCTTCGTCGGCATCGGCGGAATCGCCGGATTCGTTACCGTCATCCTGCTCGTATTGACAGTATTCGGTCTCGATCACGGAGGCATCGCCGATTCACTGGATGTCGATACCGAGATTCACGGAGACGGCTCCCTTTTCTCGTTGCGATCCGTAACCGCTTTTTTCCTGGGTTTCGGTTGGACCGGTTACCTGGTCTACAAGCATTCGGGCAACATCCTTTTCGCGTGTCTGGCAGGCTTTGTCGTCGGCACCATTTTCATGCTGATCGTATTCTGGATAGGAAAAAGCCTGATGAAACTTCAGTCCGACGGCACCATCGATTACAATCAAGCCATCGGCAGCACCGGCACCGTATATGTGACGATTCCAGGCAACCGGCAATCCAGCGGCCAGGCCCAAGTCAGCTTCAAACAACGCCACGAAGTCATCAACGCCGTTACCGATGCCCAGGAATCCCTCTCCGCCGGAACCAATATCCGGGTAAAGGAACGTCTCGCCAACAACCTCTTCCTCGTCGAACCACTCTAACCACAACGAACACTTTGCTTTTTCACCCTCAATTCTACATATCATGGAATACCTAGTCCCCATCGTTCTCTTCGGAGCCCTCGTCCTGGGCACGATATTCTTCATCGTCTCCCGCTATCGCATGTGTCCTCCCGACCGTGTGCTGGTAGTGTACGGTGCCAAGATGAGTGCCGGACAATCCGGACGCTGCTTTCACGGTGGCGCTGCCTTTGTCTGGCCGATCATCCAAAACTACGCCTACCTGAGCCTGAACCCGATGAGCATCGACGTTCCGCTTAAGGGTGCGCTCTCCAGCCAGAACATCCGTGTCGACGTTCCCGCGTCATTTACGGTCGGTGTCTCCACCGAGCCGGGCATCATGGAGAATGCGGCCACCCGTTTGCTGGGGCGCACGGTGGATGAAATTAAGGGTCTCTCCTCGGAAATCATCATGGGCCAGATGCGTGTTGTCATCGCCTCCATGACGATTGAGGAAATCAACGCCGACCGCGAAAAACTCATTACCCTTATCACCAAGGGTGTCGCCGTGGAACTGCACAAGGTCGGCTTGAAGATGATCAATGCCAACATCACCGACATTCGTGACTCCTCGGGATATATTGATGCGCTGGGCCGGGAAGCCGCCGCTCGCGCTATCAATGAAGCCAACGTCAAGGTGGCCCAGGAAACCCAACGCGGGGAAACCGGCAAAGCCGAAGCCCAGCGCGAGCAGGCCATCCGCGTCGCCGAGGCGCATGCCACCGCCGTCGCCGGGGAAAACGAAGCCAAAATCCGCATCGCCCAATCCAACGCCGCGCTGAAAGTCAAGGAAGCCGAGGCACTCCGCCTCTCGGTGGTCGCCGAAAAGGTGCAGACCGCCCAAGCCGAACAGGAAGGTTATCTCGCCCAAAAGGAAGCCGAGTTGACCCGCGCCTCGCTGGAAAAAGCCACCATGGAAGCTGACGTTATCACCAAGGCCGACATCGAAAAGCGCCGCCGCGAAATTGAGGCCGAGGCTGTCGCCGAAGTCACCCGCCGCAAGACCAAGGGTGAAGCCGACGCCTTCCTCATCCAGAAAAAGGCCGAGGGCGACGGTATTGCCGCCGTAGCCCAAGGTGAAGCTGCTGCCGTGGTCACCAAGAAAAAAGCCGAAGGCGATGGTATCGCCATGGTCGGTGAAGGTGAAGGCCGTAGCATCAGGGCCAAGCTGGTCGCCGAGGCGGAAGGCACCCAGGCCATCCTCGAAAGCAAGGCGCAAGGTTTCGAACGCCTCGTGGGCTCCGCCGGAGGCAATGTTCCCGCCGCCAATCAACTTCTCATTACGGAGCAAATCTCCCGCATCGTCGAACTGCAAACCGGTGCCATCAAAAACCTCCGTTTCGACAAAGTGGTCGTCATGGGTGGTGGCAACAATGGCGGAAGCGTCGGCGGATTTGTCCAGGATCTTGTCAAGAACACCCTGCCCCTGCACGAAGTCGGCAAAAGCGTCGGTCTGGATCTGCCCTCGATTCTGGGCACCTATAAGGACGCTCCCGAGAAACAAAAAAATACGCCCGCAGCTCCCACTGACGGGGAAAACTCCAAGAACTAATCAACCGAAAAGGGCGGGCATTTGCCCGCCCTTTTTCGTACCCACCCATAGGTAAATTAATTCTATACTCAAGTTTGGCAAAATGAGTACGCCCCATTCCAACACACCAAAAAAGCTGAAATGGATGGAGCCGTTCCAAGTCAACTTTCCACGATCCAATCGAGAATTTTGGAAGGTTTATTCGAAAAAGGCATTCTTCCGGATAATTATTGTCGCGTTGGGTATTGTATTGATCGGTGGGATGGTTCTGGAAGAAGAAATCCCCGGATTCCAAATGAATTGGCCTAGGGATATTTTAATTGTGCTTGGTAGTGCAGTAGTCATCCCTGCTTTCGGGTGGATGCAAATAGCACTGATCCCGCCGATTCTGAATATTGGTTCCCGTGGCATATTAATTCAGCATGGGCAAAGCACAAAGTTGATTGTTTGGGATAAGATTGAGAAAATTCGGATAGAAAAATCTCCATTGGGGTATGCCCTGCTTGGGATTAATTTACGTGAAAACTCCAAAGTATCTGTTTACGGAATTGCTTCCAAAATAGACACTGGCACCCTGATTGCCTTCATTGAGGTACATTGGACTAACAAGATAGAACAATCTGCCGACATCTCCATTCCTTCTGAATTTTGACGGCATAAAACCGTTTTTGGAAAATCGGTGTATTTTTTGATTATAATTTCTGTCACTTTCCCCCATAAACGGGGTTGAGATTAATGTCTGCTTATCCTTCTTTCACCCTTAGGCCGCCATCACCATGAACTACAAGACCGCAATTGCCTTGTTTTGTGTCACCTCCCTACTGGGCGCATCAGCTGCATTTGCCCAGGAAAATCGTGATGACCGCCGGGAGCGGCGTTTTCGTCAGGATCGCGGCAGGGAAGCCCCGGAACGAGCCTCTTTTGCCCCGCTCGAATTGCACGGCATGATCGGGAGCGGCGATAATATGGAAGTCAGCATCACGAATCCGCAAACCAACGAATCCCAGTGGGTAAAAGTACGTGACAAGACTGCCAAATGGTATGTGGAGAGCGCCAATCCCGCCGCCCGTTCCGTTGTTGTCCAGATGAACGGCATGGCGGTCAAGCTGGAGATGATTCGCAACACAGGGGAGCCGATGTCCATAGCCCCGCAACCCATGGCACTTTCCGCCGACCAAGCCGCCGCCGAGGCGGCGCGGGGCAATACCATCGGGGGCCTTAACCCCAAGGAAATCGCCGCACGGATGGCCGCCATGCGCACCAGTGGGGAACGTCCCAGTCGCGAGGAGATGGAAGCTTTTGGCAAACAAGTCCAGGCTCTCACTCCGGAGCAACGTACTCAATTTTTCAGCGAAATGCGTAGCGAGATGCAAAAGGCAGGGGTGGATTTTGGCGCCCCCCCCCGGGACCGTTCCAATAATAGCGGACAGCAAGGAAATGCTGCGGCCGCCACCACAGCTACAACCAACTCAAATTCCGGACAACGGTCTTGGTCCGGACGCACCCAGCAAAGCAACACTGGTAGCAGTGGAGCTGCCACCCCGTCCAATTCCAGTGGTGGCAGCAGTAGAGGCAACCGGGGTGGCGGTGGTGGTGGGCGTGGTCGATAAGACAATTTTTTCAGGAAACTTCTCCCGGTTTTCCTGTCCAATAAGAGCATGCTTACGCGTGCTCTTTTTTTTGCCCTGTTGATTTGTCCCGCCATCGGAGCTTCGGCAGCAGATACGGACAAATGGGAACTGGTCTGGAACGACGAATTCAATGCCACGGATGCCCGTCCAGATCCAATCAAGTGGAATTATGAGGAAGGCCGGGTGCGCAACAAGGAGGCCCAATACTACACGCGTGATCGCCGGGAGAATGCCCGTGTCGAAAACGGAAAACTCATCCTGGAAGCCCGCAAGGAGGCGCATAAGGGCGCCCAATACACCTCCGCCAGTATCACCACGCAAGACCGTTTCGCCTTTACGTACGGACGCATCGAAATCCGGGCCAAGACGCCTACCGGCAAGGGGACCTGGCCCGCCCTCTGGATGCTCCGTCAGGACCGAGGCAAAGCCCGCTGGCCCGATTCGGGAGAAATCGATATCATGGAACAGGTGGGGCATGATGCCGGTACCATTTACAGCACCATCCATACCGGGGACAAAACCCGGCCCAATAATCTCTTTTCGTCAGGCGGGAAAATTAAGAACCAAAAACCATGGGAGGACTTTCATGTTTATACCATGGAGTGGACTCCTGATCGACTGGACTTCTATTTCGACGAAACCAAGGTCCACAGTTATCTTCGTGATCCGGAGAATCCCCAGCGCTGGCCATTCACCGAATCCATGTACCTGATCATGAATATCGCCATCGGAGGCACTTGGGGAGGAGCCATTGATGATGCGGTTTTACCCGCCCGTATGGAAATTGACTGGGTACGCATCTACCGCTCCAAAACACCGCAGACAGTCGCGCCAACAGCTCCGGGAAAAACCAAGAACAAAGTCTAATACTCCACCTTGTCTTCTTTTTCCCGCCACGCCTTGAATGCCGCCAATGCCTCGTCACGGAGCAGGTGTTCGACGGGAATGGAGCGGGTGTTTTCAGGCAAAGCCAGTTGCTCGTAGATGAAAGAGTCATCGAATCCAATGGCTTGGGCATCGTGCTTGGTATTGGCGTAATGAACCTTGCCAATACGAGCCCAATAGATGGCTGAAAGGCACATCGGGCAAGGTTCGCAGGAAGTATAGATTTCACATCCGGTGAGGTCGAACGTCCCCAGCTTCTTGGCGGCCTTGCGAATCGCGGTTACCTCCGCATGGGCGGTGGGATCATTATGCAATGTCACCCCGTTGCTGCCCGTCGCCACAATCTTCCCGTCTTTTATCACGACTGCCCCGAAGGGACCTCCCCCCTTGGCAACGCTCCGCAGGGAAAGTTGGATTGCCTTGCGCATGAATTGGAGAGAGTTGGGCTTCATCGAGAATATTTCTAGAGGATGTCGTGAACTAAAGAGAGGAAGAAGAGAAAGAGGAAAAGAGTTGGTTGAGCATGATGGAAGCGAAGGCGAGCCAGTGCAAAGCAGCCAAAGTTTGGGGGAGCCGTTCATA
>JAITVQ010000067.1 GCA_031285745.1 Puniceicoccales bacterium
TTCCCTTTCTTGGCAATTTCCTGTTTATTGAAAAGAGAAGCGACCTTGGGATCAGCCTTGATGGTGGCTGAACGAGCAACTTGTTCCAGATGCCTGTTTGCCTGGGCAATCGCCTTCACGTCTTGGGGAGATGCTTTTTGCAACTTCTCAAGATCCTGCTTGGCTTTGATCACCTCAGGATCTTTTGCAGCCTTGCTTATGGCGGCATTCAACTGAGCCTGTTCTTCCGAGGTCAGTTGCGCCGAGGTTGCAGTATTTTTCTTATCCTTGGATTTTTCCGTGGTGTGCTCTTTGAGCGGTTTCTGTGGCGAACCTTGTTTCGCCTGTAAAAACGGTGCTGAATACAGCGCCGTGACTGCGACAAGACAAAGCAGTATTTTCATATGAGTTGAGGGAATAGAGAAAAGTGTGAAGAAAGTTTTTCCGTCTTCACATTTTCATAATGTAAGGAATATCCCATAGAGGCAAAATCGGGCACCAAAAAATCCGCCGGAATAACCCGGCGGATTTTGTAATAGATTGACAGTATATTAGTCCTCAACTGGCTTGGCTGGTTTTTCAGGAGGAGTTTGGTTTCCGCCACGTCCACCACGGTTACGGGCACCATCTCGTCCACGTTGTCCGTCACGGCCTTGTCCCTGGCGATTTTCCTGCATCTTTTTGCGATTTTCTTCCGCTTTCTTAAAGATAGCTTCAACACTGGGATCAGCTTTAATGGCAGCTGCCTTCTTGGCCTCCATCACCTTTTGGTAAGCTTCCCGTGATTTCTGACCTGCAACCTGCGCCTTTTCCTGAGCAGCCTTCTTGGCGTCATCCCCTTCTGCATCACGGACTGCCTTACGGGCAGCTGCAACAGCTTCTTGGGCAGATTTGGCTTCAGCCTCGGCCTTAACGACAGCAGGATCAGTCTTACTCTTTTCCATGGCTGCCTTGACTTTTTCAGCATCCTCCTTGTTCAAGCCGGGCATGGCATTGGGAGCCTGACGAGCAGCTCCGGCACCACGACGTTCACCGCGACTGGGAGGAGACTTTGCTTCCTTGTCTTGGGCGCCAGCAGTGAAGGGAATTGCCATCAACGCTGCGATTACGAGAGGAAGTGCAAAACGGAACTTTTTCATGACGATTACTTTTGGGTTGGGAATGTTTTTGGCTTTGTGTCGCCGGGTGAATCAAACCCCACCCTGAATGAGCAGTTACAGTAAATCTTTTTATTTTCGAAAAACGAAATAAACGGCACCAATGATGCAGAGAAAAGCCCATAGATAATCCCATTTCCAACGCTCACCCATGTATAGGAGCGCAAACGGGACAAAGACGCAGAGGGTAATAATCTCCTGCATGATTTTTAGCTGCCCCAACTCCAATCCCCCGGCATGTCCGATACGGTTGGCAGGAACCTGGAGAAGATACTCAAACAGGGCAATCCCCCAGCTTATCAATGCCGCCACAATCCACGGACTGCCTTTCAGGTTTTTGAGATGCCCGTACCAAGCAAATGTCATGAAGAGGTTGGATAAAACAAGCAGGCCGGTGGTCTGCAAGAAGGCGGTGTTCATATAATGTGCAAAAGAACAAATAAGTGTGGTCGCATCAGGTAAAAGCGCAAGCCCGCCGAAAAACCGACGAATAGGGGGCTGAAAATTCAGCTATTTCTCATGGAAAATTTTGTAGAAAAGATTGGCAACAATGCCCAATCGTTCAATCATTTTAATAATCATTATGGATCTTGAAAACGTCAAACCACTCAGTTCTTCCTCCCGTCTGGATGCCTTACCAGCGCATGACTGGCCAAGGGAGCGTTTGGAGAAACTGGGAGCGCGATCATTGCAAGACGCCGAGCTGATTGCCCTATTGCTCCGAACTGGCGCTCCCGGGGAAGACGTCTTATCCCTATCCTCACGTCTGATGCATGATGCAGGATCACTGTACAATTTGGTTTCCTGGACAATAGAGGACTTTCGAACAAAACGCGGGATTGGGCGGGTCAAGGCGCAGCAACTGATCACAGTAATGGAGGTTGCCCGTCGCGTTGTCGAACAGGGCAAGGATGCCAGCCTGCTATTGGATAATCCGGCCAGTGTATATGCTTTTTTTGAGGATATTGCCCGGGGTCTGGAAGTGGAGAAATGCTGGGCATTGTGCCTGAACAAGAAATATCGCCTGATTCGCTGCGTCGAAGTTACGTCGGGCACTGCATCCAGCACCTTGGTTCATCCCCGGGAAGTCTTCCGCCCCGCGCTCCGGCTTGGGTCTGCAGCAGTGGTGGTGGTTCACAACCACCCCTCCGGGGACCCGGCACCCAGCAGACCCGACATTGCCATCACAAGACAATTGAGCGAATCCGGCAGGGTGCTGGGCATCGATTTGCTCGACCATGTGATCTTGGGGTCAGAGAAAAATGATCCTTTGCGGCAGGGATGGTTCAGTTTCAAGAATGCCGGTTTACTGGGGTAATTAGAGAAGTTATAACAGGAAAATATGGAGGTTGTAGAGTGCCAGACTCTAAAAGTTATCAACCACAGACCGATAAGTAGAAGTTTTCCCCTGAGTATCTGCGTGAATCCGGGTCCATCTGCGATTTCTTCGTCTTTAATAAACTCTGTTTTTCAGTGTTTATCTTATGCTTGGAAAGAAATGCCTCCTTCACTCGGTACATCTCTATTAAAAGGTGGAGAGGAAAAGAGGAGTGTTTAGATTTTAGAAACACCATCATCTCATGCCATGGATGATTATCTTAAATTTTAAACTTTTTATTTCAAACTTCACCCTTTCCCTCTGTGCCTTTGCTCCTTTGTGCCTTCTGCCTTCCCCTGTATGAGTTTTTAAAACCAAGACCGGGTAGGATGGATTTCTTTGTTTCGTAGTTGAGCCGCTCCGATTCGACTGCATTGGTGGAGGGGTGCGTCTTGTCGTTGTTTTAATCTGTTGTTTGCTTCCGGCTGCCATGATTCGGGCCGAGGAGGCCAAGCATTTGCCACCTCCGCCGCCGGAATCGGTGCAGGAGTTTGTCAGGTCCGCCGAACAATTGGACTACAAGGCGGCCGTGATCCTGGGCGTCGTCGAGGGAGTGACCGAGTATCTGCCGGTGTCCTCCACGGGGCATTTGCTCCTGGCCAATAATTTCCTGGGACTGGACCAGGAAGTGGCTGTAACCGGGAAGGATGGAGAGCAGATTTTCACGATGGAGAAAGCCGCCCTCCCGGTCCGGGTATGGGATTCTGTAGTGGGCAGCCAGTCGCAGCCACCGGCCGAGGTGCCATTCACGCTAAAAAATGCCGCCGACGCGTATGTGATTGTCATTCAATTCGGAGCCATCCTGGCGGTCTTGTTCGCCTACTGGAAACGGGTGGAAGGGTTGATAACAGGAATGCTGACTGGAAAAAGGGAAAGCTGGCAATTGGGGAGCAACCTGATCGTGGCTTTTTTACCTGCGGCAGTGATCGGGCTGCTGTTCAACAAGTTTATCGAACAAAAGCTGTTCGGCGTATGGCCGGTGATTTTCGCGCTCTTTGTGGGCGGCTGGGTTATGCTGTGGATGGAACATCGCCATCGAAAGATGGTAGCCAAGGGCTTGGGCAACGGCACCGACCTGGAAACGCTGACCTGGAAGAAGTCCCTGGGTATCGGGATAGCGCAATGTTTCGCGATGTGGCCGGGAACAAGCCGCTCCATGGCCACCATCTGCGGCGGCTATTGGGTGGGGCTCTCACCGGCCCAGGCCACGGAGTTTAGTTT
>JAITVQ010000124.1 GCA_031285745.1 Puniceicoccales bacterium
AGAAATAGGGATGATTGTTTTCCGTTGCCACCCATTTGAATAATTCGGCGTCGGTCTGCCAGATCGCGAGCCTGACTTTCTGGTCACGCAGCCAGTATTGCTCCCTGGTTTTTTCCGAGATCTCAGCGGCTTGTTTTTCCTTGAGGGCTTTTTGTTCGGAAGCCTCCAGCCGGAAGATAATCACACTGACAAAAATCAACGCGCCGAACACCAGCGTGAGGCAAAACCCAAAGGTGAGCCAGAGCGTACTGGGCTTGTTCCAGTGGGGGAGCATCCGGTGGTGTCGTTAATTGGGGCGCCGCTCAGGTCTTGGCAAACTGGTAACCGCGACCGCGAATTGTCTGGATGGTATTGCAGTTGTGATCGCGGATTTTTTCCCGCAGGCGGGCGATGGTCATGTCGATGGTGCGTGTTTCCACCGCGCGTGGGTCGAGCTTCCAGACTCGCTGCAGGATTTCCTCCCGGCTGATGATCCGGCCCGGATGCGTTCCCAGATAGCGGAGCAGCTCATATTCACGTTCGGTGAGCGGGGTCTCTTCCCCGTCGTCGAAGCGGATGATCCGCTTGTCCAAGTCGGCGTTGCCTCCGGGCAGAGCAATCCGGCGTCGCTCAATGGCCCGGCCGGGGCTGCGGCGCAGGACGGCCTCGATACGCGCCAGCAGTTCTTTCACACTGAAAGGTTTTACGACGTAGTCATCCGCGCCAAGTTTCAATCCCTGGACGCGATCATTTTCACCGCCCTTGGCGGTCAGCATGATGACCGGCGTGCCGGGCCGTTCGTTTTGCAGCGTGGCGAGGATTTCAAATCCCGTCATGCCCGGCAATACGACATCCAGTAACATCAAGTCGTATTCACCGGTGATGGCGGCGTTCAATCCGTCGGGACCATTGGCCGCTTCCACGACTTCATGTCCCGCGAATTTTAGCGCATCAGCCATACCCCGGCGGATGGCAGAGTCGTCTTCAACAATGAGGATTCGATAGCGGCCCATGTGAACAAGTGGCTGGTTAAGAAAAGTTGCACGGCGTTGTGATGGCTTTGCAACGATGCCCATGGTGAGGGCGTTTCTGATTGTTACGAGTTTTAACCGGACAGGAAGTGTAAAAATGTCGTTGCAAAAGGCGCCGATGCTCCCCGGTTTAGGCGGGCACCGCCGACCCCAGCAGGGTGGTCAGGTAGGGGATTAACTGTTTTTTCCGGCTTACGATGCCGGGCAGGTCGAATATTTCGTTTTCCCGGCGGGCAGGGTAGGTGATGCTCCTGACGATGTCGGCGTCGCCCCTGACCAGGAGCAGCGAGTTTTGTGTATTGATGTCTGTCACCAGCAGCGCGGAAAACAGCAGCGCATTCTCTCGCCGATAGTTTTCCAGTGCATCCAGCAGTTCGTCGGCCTTTTTCCAGAATACGTTGAAGCCAAGCTCCTCGACCTGGGATACCGAGAAGCGTTTCCCGTCCTCGTCGTATTGCTTGCAGTCGGAACTGATGATGTTGCCGGGGCTGCTGGTGCGCAGGATGGAGCCGGCGTTGAAGATGGTCTCAGCCAGCGATTGCGAGGCCACCCCGGTGATTTCGGACAACCACCCCAGCAATTCCGCGTCACGCGCCGTTGTCGTGGGGCTTTGCAGATGCAGGGTGTCGGAGATGATTCCGCCCATCAGGATTCCCGCGATGGTCGGTTCCGGTTTCAGTCCGTTGGCATGAAAAAGGTCGGCGACAATCGTGCAGGTGGAGCCCAGCGGTCTGTTAATGAAGAGTATCGGTTGCTGGGTCGGGGGATTCCCCAAGCGGTGGTGGTCGATTACCTCCAGGATGTTTACCTCCGCCGCTCCGTCCACGGCCTGCGACAGTTCATTGTGGTCCACCAGAATCAAGTTCGTGTGGATTGGTTTTAGCAAATCCGACTTCGAGAAAATGCCGATCAAATGTCCCTCGTCATCCACCACGCAGTCTATTAACGAGGTGCTCACCGCCAGCTTTCGCCGGATCACGGCGAGTTTTTCCTGGGACGAGAATTGGGGGACCTGGGTGTTTGTTGAAATAACCTTGGAAATCTTGTTGGCCGCCCGGATCAACCATGCCGTGCTCGCACTGTCGGTCGGGCTGTTGATGATGGAGACACCCTTTTCCTTGGCCAGATGCACGATTCCGGCATTCACCGACAGGTTTCCCGATACCACGATCAGGCGCACGCCCATCTCGATGGCGCGTTCCTGGATATCCAGCCGATCCCCGACCACGATTACACTTTGCTCAATGGGGATTTCTCCTGAAAAAGTCACCCTGCCGAAAGACTGCACATCCATGGCCGCGATGCGCACGTAGAGATCGTCGATACGATTTTCATCGAAAAGCACCACGGGGGTTCCGCGTAGCGTTTGCAGGATATTCGTGATGCTGCAGTGGATGGGCCGCGTATGCTGGGGACGATTGGGCTTGGGCATAAAGCACTGCCCCAAGTCAAAAATGGAAATCTGCCCCACCAGTTTTTTCTCGTTATCCACCACCGGCAAGGCCCGAATGCTGTGATTGTCAAAAATCTCCAATGCCTCGGCACAGGTCCCGTCGATGTGACATACATAGGGTTCCCGGTGCATGATGTTCGCGATCCTCGGTGTTACATCCCCGATGAATTGGGGCAGGGGCACCCCAAACCGGTGCAGGATGGCGTCTATTCTCGCATTTGAGTTTCCGCAACGGGCGGGGATACATCCCGGATTTCCGGTGGCCTCCTTGTACGCCGCATAGGCGATGGCGGAGCAAATCGCGTCGGCATCTGGATTCTTGTGACCAATTATGTAGGTAGGGGATTCCATGTATTCGTGTAATGCTCGTGATAGTTTATCGAATCTCTCGGGCAAGCAAATGACAAACCGAGGTTTAGTGTTATTCCCGAATGTTTGAGTCCGATTGGGTGAGTTGTCCGGATTGTTTTTTGAAAATTATGACTTGGGTTAAATAGGCTTCTGTGGTTACTTGCGCCCATGTTTTCCCCAAAAACGTCGTTGAACACCCTTTGCAAATGCGCTGCCGGGGCCATTGCCTTGGCAGCTTTCACTCCCTTCTCCGGCGCCAAGCCCGACACGCTTGATCGCGATAAGATTCCGGCCCAGTACAAATGGGACGTCAGTCATATCTATGCCAATTGGGATGCCTGGGAAAAGGCCTATGCCGATACCGAGAAGAAGATCGAAGGGCTGGCCAAGCTCAAGGGCACTTTGGCCAAAGGCCCCCAGGCTCTCCTCACTGCGCAAAAGGCCATGAGCGAGATCAGCATGGAGCTGAGTACCATTTATTGCTATACCGCGCTGCAACGCGACTCGGATTCCCGCGACCAGAAGGTCTCCGCCAATTTCCAACGCTACGGTGTCCTTGGCGCCAAGTTTGACACGGCCACTTCGTGGTTTACGCCGGAGCTTCTCGCCATCCCCGAGTCCACCATGGACCAGTGGCTGGCCAGCACCCCGGGACTTGCCGTTTACCGTTACCCCATCAAGAAGGCCTACGGGGTGAAGGAGCACATCCTGGATGAGAAGGCCGAGAAAATCCTCTCCTATGGGACCCGCTTTGGCTCGACTCCACGCTCCATCTTCCAGGAACTCAGCATCAGCGACGTAAAGTTTCCCTCGGTTACGCTCTCCGACGGCAAGGAGGTCACGCTCACCCCGGCCACCTACCAACTGCTCGTCCAGACCAACCCCAATCAGGCTGACCGTGCCAAGGTTGCCGAAACCTACTTCAGCACTTTCGAATCGTCCATCAACACTTACGCCGCCATTTACAACGGCATCCTCCAGCGCGGGTGGTTCAATGCCCAGGCTCGCAATTATCCGAGCACCCTGTCTGCGACTCTCAACAGCAATGACATCCCCGAGACGGTCGTAACCAATCTCATCGAAACAGTCCGCAAGGGCACGGCGCCGCTCCAGCGCTACATGCGCCTCCGCCAGAAACTCCTCAAGCTTGATACCAACCACCTCTACGACCAGACAATTCCCATCTACGAGGATTCCGACAAGGTATGGGCCTACGAGGATGCTAAAAAAATCGTGCTCAAGGCGGTGGCTCCCCTCGGTGAAGAGTATCAGTCTAAATTGGGTGTTTATCTGAACAAGAGCCAGATCGATGTCTATGAGAATTCCGGCAAGCGCAGCGGTGCCTACAACATGGGCATCTATCGCACCGGGCCCTATGTGCTGCTCAATTACAACGAGACCAATGACGCGGTCTTCACTCTCGCTCACGAGCTCGGGCACTCCATGCACTCCATCCTCTCCAGCGAGTATGAGCCGTATCCCACCGCCCATTACACCATCTTTGTCGCCGAGGTGGCTTCTACCCTGAACGAGCGGTTGCTGCTCGACGAATTGCTCTCCCAGACCCAGGACCCGAAGGAGCGTTTCCTTCTCATCCAGCACGCGGTCGACAGCATTGTCCGCACCTTCTATTCGCAGACCCTCTATGCCGACTACGAGCTGCAGGCTCACCAGCGGGTCGAACGGGGCGAGCCGATCACGCCACAGGTTTTGACCAATATCTGGGCCGATCTCTACAAGGCGTACTATGGTGACTCCACGATCATTGATCCGTGGTATACCAAGAACTGGGCGCGTATCCCGCACTTCTATAACTCGCCATACTACGTTTACCAATATGCCACCTGCTTTGCCTCGTCCGCCCAGATCTACAAGGCCATGAAGACAGGCGACACAGCTTCCCGCAAGGCTGCCACCGAGCGTTACCTCACCCTCATCAAGAGCGGTGGAAACAACTATCCGATGGAGCAACTCAAGAAGGCCGGTGTTGACCTCAACCAAAAGGAAACCATCCAGGCGGTCATTGACCAGATGGACCAACTCGTTTCCCAATTGGAAGCCGAGGCTGCCAAGATCAAGTAAGCAGGCTTTTCCAAAGGTCGGTTAAAGCAAAACGGGCGCCGGTATAATCCGGCGCCCGTTTTGTTTTGTCGGCAGATGCCAATATCTCCTCCGGATTAGGAAATGCTTTCCTTGATTTCGCCCATCTTGGCACCTGCATTGTGAGGGGAAATAACTTTGACAGATTACCATGAGGGGAATTTCCTTCAAACACTGATAAACAAACTTGGGGGGCAAGGGACTCTTGTTGCTGTACACTATGAAAACCCGGAAACTCTGCGTATATATTGTAGGTGGTTTTCTATGTGTATTTTTATTTATAATTATTGCAGTATCAAGTTTGCTGCGTTGGCATAGCGAAAAGGAGCTTCTGAGCGCGGAGCTTGGTCCAAGAACCGAAGCGTTTGCGGCGTTGTTTTCAAATTCAGATTTGGAGCAACTTGACCTTGGATCCATAAAACAGGTAGATGCCATGAATCCTGGTAGTAGATGGCGTCTTTCCTCAGTAGGATACGGACATACTATATTCGATGTAGACCAGGGCACAAATCGAGAGGTTTTTCTGTCAGGTTTTTTTCTTTTTAGTGATGAGCCTTGGGTGAAGAATTTTGGCAAAGCCACATTGTTTTCTGGTGAAGAGGTTTCTATTTGTATGATGAAATTCTATGTCATCAATAAAGGCAAAGAATACGAATGCAGCGTTGTTTACATTGAGATCCCTGAAGTGAAGAAAGCAACGGGGGCAACTGAACATAATAATGCGGTAAAATAGCGTGATG
>JAITVQ010000182.1 GCA_031285745.1 Puniceicoccales bacterium
GTAAATCTTGGGCGCGTTGATGCGAAAGCCGGTGCTTTGATTGGCCACCTGCGGAAGCTGCGCAGCCTCGTTATAAAACGCCATCGCTTTTTGTGTGAACGTCGGCAGATCGAGTCCACCACGGTTGAGAATTTGCATTGTGTAACCGGCAGACAGGCCAAGTCCGCGAACCGGCGGTTGGTTCATGCATCGCACAATCCCTTCGTTGATCTTGGAGAATTCTTTGTTGGCCCGAGCGATAACAGTATCCACGGAGTGGGCCTTGTCCTTGCGTTCTTTCCAGTCGCTCAACCTGGCAAAGATGGTCGCACCGTTGGAAGTCCGGCTGCTGTAGAGAAAGTTTTGCCCATTGATGGTGGTGGTGTGTGTGATCTCCGGCTGGGCAAGCAGGTATTTCTCAACACGCTCAATCACCGCAGTTGTCCGGGCCATCGAGGCACCATCTGGCAACTGGATTGAGACAATCATGCTGCCTTGGTCTTCCAGTGGAATAAAACCGGTCGGTCTTTCTTCCAGCAAATAGTAAGTCCCGCCCAGCAATGCGACAAACAGGAGAAAAGAGGGCATCGCAAACCGGACAATCAGGTGGACAGTTCTTGCATAGCCCTCTGTCATGATGTCCACAAGCCGGTTAAAGGGTTTGAAAATAATCCGGTTTAATTTTCCGAAAACACCACGCTTTGTTTTGTGTTCTTCTTTTAGCAAAATCGCGCACAGAGCCGGACAAAGCGTAAGCGCAACAATCCCCGAGAGTGTCACTGAAATAGCAATAGTGATGGCAAATTGCCGGTAGAGTTGGCCGGAAATTCCACTCAAGAACGCGACCGGAATAAACACCGAGCACAAGACAAGCACGATGGCAATAACCGGACCGGTGATTTCGCCCATTGCCTTCAAAGTCGCATCCTTTGGCGAGAGACCATCCTCACTCATATGCCGTTCGACATTCTCCAACACGACAATCGCGTCGTCCACCACGATACCAATGGCGAGCACCATCCCAAAAAGGGTAAGGGTGTTGATCGTAAATCCGAGCGCATACATCCCCGCAAATGTTCCGACAAGCGATACCGGCACAGTAAGGCACGGGATCAGGGTTGCCCGCCAGTTTTGGAGAAATACAAAGACCACGAGGAATACCAGCACCATGGCAATGACGAGCGTTTCAACCACTTCGTCGATGGAGGCGCTGATGAACGGCGTCGTATCATAAGGCACGCTATAGGTAACCCCCGGAGGAAAGCTTTTGGAGTACGCATCCATTTCCTTTTCCACCGCAATCAATGTATCCAAGGCATTCGCCCCCGATGAAAGGCTGACGATGATGTTTGCCGTGGGTCTGCCATCCAGACGCCCCTCAATTGAATAGCTTTCTGCTCCGACAGTAATCTTGGAAACATCTTTCAGCCTCACGTATGAACCATCCGAGCGTGAGCGCACAATGAGTTGTTCAAATTCACCAACCTCGCTCAATCGGTTTTGCGTAACAACCGGAATGGTAAATTCGATATTATCCGGAGCAGGTTGGCGGCCGATTTGGCCGGCGGCAAAAGAGTTGTTTTGCTCCTGAAGCACACTGCTAATATCGAGCGGGGACACCCCCAATTGCGCCATCCGCACGGGATCGAGAATAATGCGCATTGTATAATTGGAAGACGCGATGATACGCGCCTCCCCTACTCCCGGCACACGCTTGAGAGCATCAAGGAAGTTAATGGTCGCGTAATTGGAAAGAAAGAGCGCGTCGTAACGAGGGTCCGAGGATTGCAATGCAATAATACCGAGCGTACTGGGAGATCTTTTGCTGACCGTGATGCCGAGTTGCGTGACTGACTGAGGCAACTGGGGCGTGGCGCGATTTACCCGATTCTGGATATCCACCATCGCCAAATCAACATTCGTGCCGACCTCAAACGTGACGGTGACTTCCAGATTGCCGTCACTCGAGCTCGACGAACTGAAGTACAACATATGATCGGAACCGGAAAGCTGGCTCTCGATCGGTGTCGCCACGGCACGGGCGACTTCCTCTGCACTGGCCCCTGGATATGTCGCAACAACAGAAACAGTCGGAGGAGTAATGTCCGGCGACTGCTCAATGGGCAGGTTCTTCATTGCCAGTAATCCAATGATGACAATGCACAGGGAAAGCACTGTCGCCAGAATCGGGCGCGAAATAAACAACCGGGGATTCATGAGTGAAATCGAAAGGCTGATTGCCGTTGAAAAAGGTAGATGCCGGAATTCACTCCGTTAATAGAAACCTTCATTTAGGCTCCTCCTGACCGTTTTTAACAAAATCCTTGGTCACGACAGTTGCACCCGGAGTAATAAATTGCACTCCATCGACAACCACACGATCCCCGGCATGTAAACTGCCACCCTCAATCACCCAACTATTGTCGTACCATTGGCCGGTCTGAACTTCGCGCGCCTCAATCTTGTTATCGGCGCCAACCACATAAACGATTTTGTTGGTCGGATTGATTTGGACCGCCCGTTGCGGGACAAGATAAACGCCGGTTTTCTTGGGACCGGAAATACGAAGACGGAAAAATTGCCCCGGTAATAGTTTTTTATTGGGATTGGGAAATGTCGCCCGTGACTCGACCGCCGCCATATCGGAGCGCACATTGACATCGGCAAAATTCATTTTTCCCGAGTGTTCGTAATCGGTGCCGTCGGCAAACGTCAGATGAACCTCAAAATTCTGGGCGTCTGCATCGATGATCCGTTTCGCGGCAATATCACGCTGCATTTGCAACATCGCCGTCTCGGGAATCGTAAAGGTAACCCACAACGGATCGAATTGTTGCAGTCGGACAAGGATGTCTGTCTGGGCCTTTACCAAGGCCCCAACCGAGAAATTGGCCTTCCCCAAGCGACCGGAAACCGGAGACTTGATCTTGGTGTTGGCCAGATCCCATTCGGCCTTCACCACATCAGCCTTGGCACTGTTCACCACTGCCTCGGCTGTCAATACGGCGGTTTGGGCATCGTCGTAATCCTTCTGGCTAATCGCCTTTTTGCTCAGCAATTGGTCAAAACGCTCCAGCGTCCGCTTGTTGTTCTCCAAAGTGGACACTCCTTGTGCGACCCTGGCCTTGGCGTTAGCCAACGCCGACTCGAAAGGAACATCATCGATGACAAAGAGAATATCCCCGGCTTGAATATCGGCGCCATCCACCATGGGACGGTCAACGATGGTCCCCGTAACCTGGGAAAGCACCTCCACATCGTATGGCGATATGCCCTGTCCGATGTACTCAGCGTCAAAAGGAACCGTTTGAGGGTGCACCGTAATAACCGACACTGTCGGCAACGGGCGTGGCTGAGGCTTATGCGCTTCCTTACAACCAGTTAGAAATAAAATTTCGCAAACCAGAAGTATTGCGAAACACCGGGAAACACGGCGAGGAAGATGAATCAGCATGCGGTTCAAACAAACGTTTGCTTAGAAAGAAACGTGTCACACTTATTTAGCAAATAGAAAGTGGGCATTGGCTCCAAAATAATGAACTCAGCCTCATTTTTAAGCACACTCGCTATCAGACTGCAAAACCTGTATTATCTTTTACCCTGCATTTGTTACTGTCAGGTCTTTTTTGAAATCATGGGAGAAATAGGGGCACCAAAGTCTATTTTTGGTATTTTCGAGACAACGATGTTTTCTAAATAACTACTTATCGTTTGTTTTGAGCAGTTTGGAACTACTTCGATTAGGCCAATACTGTTGAGGCAATCAGGAATCGGATAGTTGCGGATACCGTTTGCTAAACTTTAGCAAGTATCAACGCCACTGCACTTGGTCTTTGCTAGGATTTAGCAAACACCAACACCACTGGTTGTCTCAATTGCTAGAAAATAGCAAAGATGAACTCCAATGGTGGCGGCCTTTGCTAGAACCTAGCAAGTGCGAACACCAACGGAGTTGTTACTTGCTAGAAACTAGCAGACGTGAAGTCCGTTGCACTTGGCGTTTGCTAAAGTTTAGCAGGCATGAAGTCCAGTGTACTTGGTACTTGCTAGGATTTAGCAAATGAGACGACCAATGGATGTCATAATTGCTAAAAAAATGCAAAGATGGTGACTACTGGTGGTGGCGTTTGCTATTTTCTAGCAAAGGGCATGAGTACTGTACTTGGCACTTGCTCCGGCGCGGATTTCGATTTCCGCAGCGGATATTCATCCACTCACAAATAGTTACTTCACCCTTTGCTTGGGGCGGAAGGCAGGATTTACAGGATGAAGGCAGAGGGAATTAAGCATTGAGATGGGTATAGGTTCAATCCCCCCAGCAGCACCGATGTCCCAATGCTCTATTCGAGCACTGCAAATTTCAAATCCTGTCTCAATTGCCCAAAAAGAAAGAAGCAGGAGGGTTACTCCTGCTTCCTTGAACCCCAAACATGGTTCACCCCGAGGCTACTCGGGAATATTTTCATCACTTTCAGCAAGAGCCATTCCACCGACAACTTGCACCTTGCCCATGATTTCCTTGGAAATTTCCTCCATGACTGCCGGATTTTTCGACAGGTAGTCCTTGGCAGCTTCCCGGCCTTGGCCAATTAATTGCCCCTTGTAGGCAATCCAAGCGCCTTTCTTTTCCAAAATCTTGTTTTCCACACCGAGATCAATGATGGAGCCTGTCCGGGAAATTCCTTCGCTGTACATGATATCGAATTCGCACTCGGTAAAGGGAGGGGCCACTTTATTTTTCACAACCTTAACCCGGGTCCGATTGCCAATGACCTTGCCGGAAGGCTCCTTGATTTGTCCGATACGACGGATATCCATGCGAACCGACGCAAAAAACTTAAGTGCCCGACCACCCGGAGTCGTCTCAGGGCTGCCAAACATGACCCCAATCTTTTCGCGAATCTGGTTGGTAAAAATACAAAGACAGTTGGTCTTGTTGATCGCAGCGGTGAGACGGCGCATGGCCTGGCTCATCATGCGGGCCTGCACGCCAACCGTAGCGTCACCCACTTGTCCATCAAGTTCCTGTTTGGAAACCAATGCCGCGACAGAGTCCACGACCACCACATCCACAGCGCCACTGCGGATAAGTGTCTCGGCAATGTTAAGCGCATCTTCTCCGCTCTCCGGCTGCGAAACAAGGAGATTATCCAGATCAACGCCAACCACCTTGGAATAACGGGGATCAAGGGCGTGCTCGACATCAATGAAGACAGCATTGCCGCCATTGCGTTGGATCTCGGCAATGATGCTCAAACAGAGCGTGGTCTTTCCGGAAGACTCCGGCCCATAAACTTCAACAATGCGTCCCTTGGGTAATCCGCCAACTCCCAACGCAAGATCCAAGGCAACAGAACCTGTCGAGACTGCGGCCACCTGCATCTTGGTAGCGTCTCCCATTCGCATCAATGTTCCTTCGCCGTATTGTTTATTAATCGCAGAGAGTGCGAGATTCAGGGCATTCTTGTCGGCTTTGGCAGGGGCTGCTGGTTCTTTGGCCATGGTAGATTTCTTTGTGTGGTTATGAAACGATGGATGGACAGTTTAGGAAAGAAGATATTTTGCAATAAAAATATGCAATTATGTTCACTTGTAACTGTCTTGCCAATGGAGTTAGTTCCGTTTAAAAGAACCAACGTTTAAATTTTTAATCAAAATATAATGAGAATTAACTATCTATTAAAAAACATGATAAATGCCAACCCACATCTATAATCACCTGAATTTGAATATGGACTGTCTGCCACTGGAAGACTCAGGTGCAGTTTCAGGCTGAACAGGTGTTGCCTTGGCCGGAACTGGAGTCGACGTAGCCGGAGTTGCAGGTGCCACAGGAGTAGCAGTCGCAGGTACAACGCCGGTAGTCGTTGGAGTGGCAACTGCCGGAGACGGTGCCTTTCCATAGGAAGTAGCCGATGCATTGGAGACCCCAAGTTTGGCAAAGGCATTGGTCATCATTTCGCCGGCTTTAGCTTCCCGGAATCGTTGCGCCTGACGGGCACTCACACCCCCTTTTCCACCTAGGACAATCGCGATCACCCGTTTTCCTCCGCGCGAGGCAGTTGCGGCAATTGAACAACCAGCGGCATCTGTGTAGCCCGTCTTTAATCCATCACAGGCATCATCTGGAAAATTCCAGAGAAGCTTGTTATGGTTTATCAAGTTGGTTTTTCCTTTCCCTTCGATTCCGTCAGGACGGAAAACCCGTTCCTTGGTACTGGTGTAACGCAAGGTGTCGCCATGCTTTAATAGCTCCCGGCAGAGAATCGCCAAGTCACGCGAAGAGGAAACATCGGGTGCCACTCCAGAATAAGGCAGCCCATTTGGCGTCGTATATCGTGTACTCCGCATGCCAAGTTCGGCTGCCCGTGTATTCATGAGTTGGACAAAAGCAGCCCTGTTACCTGCAACATGCTCCGCCAATGCCACCGCAGCATCATTGGCAGATTTAATCATCAAGGCATAAAGTAGCTCATCAATAGAGAATTTTTCTCCCTGCTTTAACCAGACACTGGAACTACCTCTGCGCATTCCTTCATTGGCAGTATCTCGCGATACAGTAAGCGTATCTTTCAAACTTATCCGGCCAGAATCCACTCGCTCCAGGACCAATAATAAAGTCATCAACTTGGTTACACTGGCTGGCTGTCCAACGGTATCGGCATTTTCTTCAGCAAACACGGTTCCGGTTTCCGCATCCATACAGATGGCTCCGATATAGGTAAATGGTGGCGTAGTAGCCTTTTTCGGGGCTGCATTAAGAGCAGCAACTCCTGCCAGACAAAGACACACCGGGACAAGGAACTTATTAAACATAAAAGCCGTTAAGATAATAACCTCAGCGAGCCACGCCACCAAGAAAGCTAATTTTACTTCATCAATGGCAGATTTCAGGAGCAAAAATACCGACTTGATTCAAGATCGAGTCTCATTTACAAACACAGCCCTCTTACACGCCATGCCCAAAGATATCGCGATCTACTATGCAACCATGACAGGAAATTCCGAACTGGTTGCCCAACGCGCCCATGATGCCGCCAAAGCAGCAGGATGGAACTCCACCCTCCATAATCTCTGCGATGCGAAACCGGATGAATTGGCCTCCAATGCCCAAATCGCCCTGTTTGTGGTGAGCACATGGGGAGATGGGGAGCCTCCGTCGGATGCCGAGGACTTCTTCGGAGCCCTTGGCACCGAAACTCCTGATCTGTCTGCCATGCGTTATGCGGTCTTTGGTCTTGGGGACAGCGATTATGAGCTTTTCAATGGTTTTGCGAGAAACCTCGACCAGCGGCTGTCCGAACTCGGCGGCAAAACTTACATGGCCCGCGTGGAAGCTGATCGTGAATTCGACGATACTTACGCCCAGTGGGAGCCGACTTTCATTGAGGCCATTAACGGGTTGGCATAATCATTAGCCAATTACGCGACAAGCGGCATCCTGACCAGAGTGGCGCTTGTTGTTTTTAGGAGAGTCTGCAAAAAACAAAGGCACCCCGAAGGGTGCCTCTGCTTTGATTTACTACCAGGACAAACTTATTCGCCGGTAACAACCAAGGTTGTTTCGGAGTAGATGCTAAGAATGTTCTTAACCTTGATGTCCACAGTTGCAATCTTGGTGACGCCGCCATTGGCAGCAGCTGTGGCGAGAGAAATGTCACCTTCAGCAATGCCGATGATGTTGGTCAGCTTGGATTCGCCCTTCTTGGAACCGATTTTGTTGTCGGTAGCCTGGATGTGGTGGCCTGTGTTGGCGCTGTAGAGTCCGCCCCATGTGTCCGGAGTAGCGCAACCGGAAAGAACGGCAACTGCAGCAAGAGCTGAAACAGCGAGGAGTGATTTCTTCATATGAGTGATTTGGTGATGTGTGACTTTGTTGATTTACTTATCACAAGGTCAGTGTCGCCCTTGTATCAAAGCGGGGTAAATTCGTAGGGAGAGTTCCGTTTGTGTCAATTAAAACTATCAGGTATATGCGTGGCTATAAAAGATGTATCCTTTTATAAACAAGTATATCCGGGGATAAAATGAACAAGATTCCCGAGTTTTCACCCCTTCCCTCTTGCAAAATCAGTGTATTTTTAACGTAGTCATAATTGTGATTGCAGTACTCGTCTCCAGCCTCTCCCAAGTCTTTCGCGAAAGATGTGAACGAGGCATGGCATTATCGCTGCTAGTCACTGCATTCGCGGCCGGTCTATCCGCCCAGACTACGCCAACTCCGCTACTCGACACAAACGCCCCGCCCTCCTCATCAGTCCAACCCAATATACGGGCAACATTGGCCTCTGCCGACGAGGCGCTGGCCTCTGGATTAACCTCGTTGGCCGCTTCATTTTATACCGAAGCCGCCACATTGGCAACCGACGATCCCCAGCTTTACGAGCGAACCCAAATTGGATTGGCCAGTTGTATGCTGGTAAAAAATGAGTTTCGCAGGGCCCTTGACATCCTGACACCTTTGGTTGACTCGCCAGCCAAGCTGGTCCGCCTCACTATTGCCCAGGTGGGGGAGAACGAATTATTGGCCGCAGCCAGCACGCTTAATAAAATCACCCCAATCGAGCTATCCCCTGCCGACCTTCCTTGGTACCATATCGCGCGCGGTTTAATTGCGCTGGCTGATAACAAAATTACCACCGCCCAAGGTGCCTTTGACCAAGCCATCACTGAATCTGCAGGAGAATCCCGGGAACTACAACAGCAGCACATCCGCATGCTGGACTATCTGGCCAGATTGAAACTTGGGAATCCCTCCGATAGCTTGGTAGCAGAACTCAGGCAAGCCACTTCTTCCCATCAGGGCGATATATTGGGAGCACAGTATGCGAGAGAACTCGCCATCGCGCTTTCCCAACGTGGCGACGATGCCGGCGCACTCAATGAACTGCGTAAATTACCCCCGCTGCCGCCTGATGAACGCGATGCCTGCACTCTCCTCATGGGAATTATTCTTAAACCGGAGACTCCGGCAGGCAGGACGGAACTCCTCAAGGTTGTCAAAAACAAGGCCAAGCCTGACCTGCAGAACATCGCCCTGCAATGTCTCGCCCTGTCTGTTGAGCGCGCCTCCCCGGCTGATCTTTCCACCATATCCGAAACAATCTACGACGAACTAACCAAACAGATCACCCTTTCCCCCGATCCCCGGACGCTTGATACTATTAATCTCATCCGGGCCAAAATCGCATTTGAGGCAAAATCCTACGACAAAGCCGAACTCGCCGCCAGTGATCTTTTGGAAAAATCCCCGCAAAGCAAACTGCGCAGCGACGCCCTGCGAATTCTCTCCGCTGCGGCTTGGCAAAAAAAATCCTATCGCCGGGCCGCCGATTATCTCAATCAGCTCAAAAGCCTGATTTCCGGGCCACTCCAAGCCCGCATCAGCCTGGTGGCTGCCGACTGCCTCTATCTGGCCGCCAAAGATTCTCCCTCCAACTACGCGGCAGCAGCAACGGCTTATGCGGTGGCACAGCCACTCCTGGCAACCCCTGCCGAACGCGGCAATACACTGTTCCTCCGGGTGGAATGTGAACTCAAAACAAACAACCTGGCCGGAGCGGAAAAAGCCATTGCCGAATCACAACTCACACCTGCGGTTGATCATGACAGCCTCCTTCGTTGCGAATGGCTGATTATCGTCTGGCTGCGCACACACGGCAAGGTGGAGGAAGGGCTGGCCCGGGTGGAAAAAATCATGCACAATAACCCTCATCTCAGCGAGGGCTTCCGCATTAGTTTTCTCTGGCAAAAAGCCCTGCTTTCGCTCGACTCCCGCAATTACGATGCCGCAAGCGAAATTGCCCAGGAAATCGCCACCATCGCCAAATACCTGCCTCCCACGGCGCCTGCCAGACTCCGGGATAAAATCCCCACCCTGCTCAGCAAGGCGGCTCTCCTGAAAGCAAGGGCGGTACTATCCGCCGGGGAAACCACCAACGCCAAATCCGACTTCAAGCTTTTGCGGGAACAGTATCCCGACGAAGAAGCGACCGCAGCCTCCTACATAGTAGAAGGACGCTACCAAGCCTCGCAGGGCAGAAATGGAGAAGCGCAGAAAACTTTCCGGAGCGCCTATGAACGCTATAAGAACAGCGCGCTTAGTGAATATGCCGCCAACGGATTATTTGAGTCCGCCCAGCAATCAGCCCTGCTGGCCAGGGCAGGTGGCGAACAAAATGAATACGGGAAGCAGGCTATTCAGGATTTCCAAACCTTCACCAAGGACTTTCCCCGAAACGCCCTTGTCACGCAAGCCCGCCTGAACCAAGCCGACCTCTTCCGCAGTCTCAATCAATTCAGTGACGCGCTCCAGGTTTACGATGAACTCATCCGCAATTTGCCGGATTCGCCTGATCGCTGGCGGGCCGAATTAAGCCGGGCCGATTGCCTCTTTGCCAACGCCACCAGCGCAGCCGAGGCCAATGGCAATTCTTCTGTCACTGCCCGCAACTCCCGGGTCAAACTGGCCATCGATACCTATTCCCGTCTCTACTCTCTTCCCGACAAACCGCTGGATATGAAAGCAGAGGCTGGTTATAAATGGGGGCGCTCCATTGCCGAACTCAAACCGGATCAAGAAACAGGCCGCACCGAAGCCAATATCCGGCTGGAATCAGAAAAAGTCTTTTGGAGTGTCTACAACCAACTACTCCAAGACCCCAAGACGGCGGAGGCCTTGGGATATAATGGTCGATATTGGGTTGTTCGCAGTCTCTTTGACCTGGCCAAGCAATATGAGAAAGAAGGCCGTTCTCAGGAAGCTCGCAACGCCTATAAGCTTATCCTTGATAACAATCGAGCCTATCACCTGAAACCCGAGCGGTCACTGCCCGGTCAAAACTGGGCACACTATCGCTTTTCCCAATTAGGCAGTCCCGCCATTCCACCTGCCATCGCACCCGCAGACACCTCTTCCTGATGGATAACAACTCCTCCCAAAACTTCTCTCTCCTGCTCGACGGTGGTCCGCTCATCTGGCCATTGCTCGCGCTCAGCCTTCTTGGCTTCGTCTTCGTCGTGGAGCGCACGCTATTCCTCCACAAGGGACAAATCCGGGCGCGTGACTTTCTCGAGGGAATCAAAAACAACCTTCGTCAGGGACGCGTTGTCGAGGCATTGACAGTTTGCGAGGAAGCCCCGGGCCCCATCCCGCGCATAGTAAAAGCCATCCTCCTACACGCCAAGGACGGCGAAGGACGGATGCGTTGCGCAGCAGAAGAAGCCGCCTTGCTGGAACTCCCCGTGCTTGAACGCCGCATCGGGACCATTGCCGCCATTGCCAAACTGGCTCCGTTGCTCGGCCTCATCGGAACCATCATCGGGTTGCTTCGTGCCTTTTTGACCATGCAAAACGCAGGGCACTACTCTTCCGCCGATGCCTTTGCAGGCGACATCGCCAGTGCATTGGCTGCCACCGCACTCGGACTAATCATTGCTGCTCTCGCGCATCTGGGACATCATTTCCTAACCGGCCGCGTTCGCTCCATTGTGCACGATATGGAATGGGTGGCCCAATCCATCATCCAATTCTCCTGCTACGAACTGCCTGCTGAAATCCGCCCCCGCCCCGTCGTTCAAAAGGTGGAAGAAGACGAGGCGAACTGATCGCGATACATCAAAGAAAAAATCCCGCCTTATTAGTGCCCGGAAGGCATGGGAGATGAATTTCGGGCTGCATGCGGAGCGCCAGCACGCAACCAAGCGGCCAGAAATACAGTCATGACAAAAAATCCCGCCGCAAGTAACCCGACATTTTGATAACCAACCAGGCGCCCCGTCGCAATATCCTCGGTAATCATCAGCCCGGCGACGATGTTGGCCATGCCGCCACAAGCCTGCTGCAAGGCGGCATTCACACTCATAAAACCACCCCTATATTGGGCATCGACTGCATTTGCCACCATCGACATGGCCGGGGCAAACCTTCCCGACATCGTCACAAAAAACAGTGAAGTCAAAACCAGTGATATCCAAAGAGGCGATGGCCCCAGCCGGGTTATAATGAGTACCGTAACCACTGTGCAGGTTGTCACGCCAGCCAGCACATAGAGCTTATCAAATCTATCCGAGAGCCGTCCAAACAGGTTCGTGGAAAAAAACGTGGCGATGCCACCACAGGTGTACATCCACGTTACCTGCATTTCCGAAAAGCCTACGTTCTTCTGCATGGATGGCGCCATAAATGGAGCCACCAAGGCGCCCGCGAACAACAGAACTCCGGATAGGATGAATCCCCGAATATGGATAGGATGAGTTAAAATACCTTTCATCTGGTTCAACGGAGACATCGTCGCCCGAACCAATGGCACGGAAGGCAACGCCCGGACTGCCACCACAAGCACAATCAAACTCACAAATCCGAGCAAATAGAACGGAGCATGCCATCCGAACTTGGACGCCAGCCCCAGCCCGGCGGGCAAACCCATCACTTGGGCCAAGGGAAATGCGGTAGCCACCACTGCCATGGCTCGTCCCCGTCGATGCGGAGGCACTACATCCGCCACCATCGCACCAACCACCGAACTGGCAACACCGCCGCAAATACCGGCCATGGTTCGTGCGCAAAGCAACCAAAGATAAGTTTCCGCCATGGCACAAGCTATGGTGGAAATCGCGAAACCCGCATACAACCAGAGCAACACGCTGCGCCTCGGAATCCTGTCCATGACGAAACCCGCCAAAAACCCCACTATGGACGCTGCAATACTGTAAATCGCCGTCAGGAAACTGTATTTCAATGGGGTAATCTCAAATATCCGCATCAAGGACTCCCCCAGCGGCATCATAATCATGAAATCCAAAATATGCGTGAACTGGATTGCCGCCAAAATAAACAACAGCAGCCTCTCATTAACGGCTGCCGGTGGTACCAACGGAAATTTGGGCGACTCGGACATTGCTAGTTTCTAATGACTAATGCCTCATTTAAAAAAACAATCAATGATCTGCTGAAAATAAAAGCATAAGAAGTGTAAAATTACGGAAACACTTAATCCAGCACATCCTGCCTTCTCCATAATTGCCTTTTCCCCAAGTCCAGATAGAAGTGACCGCATCATGGCATTTTCCGCCTTCGATGTCATCGGGCCCAACATGATCGGCCCATCCAGTTCGCATACCGCCGGAGCTGTCCGCATCGGGCTCATGGCGCGTGCGCTGGTAGGAAACCAAATCGCCGAGGCGGAGATTATCTTTCATGGCTCCTTTGCTGCCACCGGGAAGGGACACGCCACCGACCGGGGCATTGTTGCCGGATTGCTGGGCTTCGCCACAGATGACGAACGGCTCAAGGATAGCATCGAGATCGCCACGCAACAGGGGATGAAACTATCATTCTCCTCTGCCGACCTCGGAGACCAGTTTCACCCCAATACTGCCCGCATCTATATCCGAAACCCCGGAAAACCTGAACTGCGCACTACCGTTTCCTCCATTGGAGGTGGCATGATCCGTGTCGTCGGGATCGACCGTTTCCCTACGGATTTCTCAGGAGAATTGGATACTCTGGTCCTTTGGCATTACGACTCCGCGGGATTTCTCTCCAAGGTCACCACCCTCCTCGCCTGCGTCGAGGCTAACATCGCAGAAATTCATACCGCCCGGCGTACCCGTGGCAATGACGCCCTCTCCATCATTGAAGTCGACGCGCCTCTGCCTGATGACGTCATCAGTGTCATGCATCGCATCAAGAATATCGACCGCGTCATTCAACTGCCCCGTCTCGCCTAACCAATCTTCCCATGTCCCAGGAAAAAATCCCCAGTTACGATTACGACACTGCCGTCGAGTTGCTTGCCTTGTGCAAACAGACCGGGCTCGATATTGCCGGCATTGCACTGGCTCGCGAGTGTGCCGAGCGGGCCTGCCCTGCGACAACTCCGCTGGAAAAAATGCTCGAGCACTACCGTGTCATGCGGGCATCCATCCGCAAGGGGCTGGAAATTCAGAACCTTTCTCCCAGTAAACTCTCCGGCGGCGACGCAGCCAAACTCTACGCCTACGCGCAAACAGCCGCTCCGCTCCTTGGTGCAGATTTTGCCCGCACCATTGCCTACGGTTTTGCCGTACTCGAGGTAAACGCCCAATTCGGACGCATCGTCGCCACTCCCACCGCTGGTTCCGCGGGCATAGTTCCCGCTTGTCTCGCCATCCTGGAAGAAACCCGCGGTATCAGCGAAGAACGCTGTGCACGGGCTCTCTTCACGGCTGCGGGCATTGGCATCATCATCGGAAAAAATGCCTGTTTCTCTGGCGCCCAAGGAGGATGCCAGGCTGAGGTCGGCAGTGCCTCGTGCATCGCCGCCGCCGCCATCACCGAAGCCTGCGGGGGTACTCCCGAGCAAGCTTGCAATGCCGGGGCCTTTGCCCTCATGAATACGCTGGGATTGGTTTGTGATCCCATCGGTGGCTATGTCGAGGTTCCCTGTGTCAGCCGCAACGGCATGTTCGCCGTGCACAGTTTTCTTGCTGCCACCATGGCTTTGGCTGGCGCGCGTTGCGTCGTCCCGCTTGATGACGTTATCATTGCCATGCGCGATATCGGACGCCGGATGCCGCGCTCTCTCAAGGAAACCGCTTTGGCTGGATTGGCCCAAACTCCCTCCGGGTTGCAATTTCCGCCCCAAGGCTTCGACGCGAAACAACAATAAATCAGTTTTCCAAAATCATTTAGGATAATAAATTGAGGCATTGATTTGATTCTTTGCCCTTCCGGTGGAACCAAGGGCATCAACATGTTGTCTTCTTCCGCCATGACCCTTCGTAAATCAATCCTCGCTGCGCTGACACTCTCAGCAGCTTCTATTATCGGCGCCATCGCCGAGCCAATCCCCGATTCCGTCAAAATCGGCGGAGTTGCCATCGGATGCCAGGCCTACTCCTTCCATAAATTCTCCGCCATCGAGGCTGTTCAGAAAACGGCTGAAACAGGCGCCAAAGTCATCGAATTCTTCCCTGGCCAGCGTTTCAGTCCCGAGGACAAATCGCAATTCGGCCATATGGCGAACGACGAGCAGATCAACACCATCAAGGAACTCCTGAAAAAGCACGGCATCCGGGCTGTCAATTACGGGGTTGTTGGTATTCCCAACAATGAAGAAGGAGCCCGGAAGATATTTGAATTTGCCAAAAAGATGGGCCTCTATGCCGTCACTACCGAATCTGTCGGCTCCGTTGATCTTATCGAAAAACTGGCCAAGGAATACGACATTCGCGTCGGATTTCACAATCACCCTCGTCAGCCCAAAAATCCCAACTATCGCGTATGGGACGCCAAGTTCATCCTGGATCTGGTAAAAGACCGTGACCAACGCCTCGGTGCTGCCGCCGATGTCGGGCACTGGGCCACTGATGGATTCAAAGCCGTGGATAACCTCCGCCTTTTGCAAGGCCGCATCGTCAGCGTCCACATGAAAGACCGCTCTGAGATCGGCAAATACGTCCACGACGTTCCCTTTGGGGTCGGTGTCGTCGGCATCGCCGATATCATCGACGAGCTCAAACGCCAGAACTTTGTCGGCAACCTCTCCATTGAGTACGAATACAATTGGGAAAAATCCGTCCCCGAAATCGCCCAATGCATCGGGTTCGTTCGTGGCTACGGAGCAAAAAAGTAAACAATAATCTTACAACTATGGATAAAAAAGAACCGGTTCACACAACCGGTTCTTTTATTTTTACAGCTTCAATTAACAGAGTCAGGTTGTCTTGATAATAGAGGGGATAAGGCAAACCGTCCCTGCCAGACAATGTCGATGTTGATCAAAACACTATATTCAGCAGGAAGCGTAGTTTTTTCAGAAAACTTGTCGGGGCTGGACGAATGTTGTACTATCAGTTTTGTTTCAGAAAACGGATCTATCCATCAAGGGAGCCTGACAAAGTTGAGGATAGATGAAAGACGGATGCAGAGTCCCGATTGTACTCTTCATCATGGGTCCCTGCAAATGACATGATACCATCATCAAGAGTATCATTTGGCAAAATCATTCGCCGAGTCTCGATCATCAACAGAAGCAAACGCCCCTGCAAACGATTTGGCGTTTTCAGCAGCCGAAGCATTCATCAAATCAAACGATTTGGCTTCGTCACCTAACAAACATTTGATCCCTGCAAACGGATTGGTCTCGTCATGAACAGCAGCAAACGAGAAATCCAACGGAATGACTCAATGATACAAGCGACGATGGGGACTCCGCAACTGTTGTGAAGCTGTCATTCCATGGAGTTTTCAATTAATCTGATCGTGGATGTCTTAATAATCAAAAGAGACGGATATAAATCATCTATCCATTTCTACCTCATAATATCCATGTTGTTAGGAAAACACTATATGCATTAAGCATGTATCTGGGTTGGTCTATCTTGGTCACCCCGCAAGGGGATTGGCATACCTGCGTGGACTCCCGGCAGGATTGACAAGGGTACTTGGCAATGTCCACGATGGTCTTTTGCGTATATTGAGAACAGTTTCTCTCGTTGAAGATATGCAAAAAAAGCCCCGTCTTTCGACGGGGCCTTTTTATTCAGGATAAACTTGAATCTACCTTGGCAAATTACTGACCAGCTTGGTCGAGCAGATCGCCGAGATTGTTCATATCCTGCAGCGGGCTTCCGCCGGAAGGACCCTTCATGCGGTCAAACGCGCTGATCTCGGCCTGCAACTGGGCTGGATCGTAGCTGGCAGCCTTGATCGAAAGACCGATGCGACGTTCGTCGCGGTCAATCTTGATCACACGGGCCGATACGGTCTGGCCGACCTTGAGCACGTCCTTGATCTTCTCAATATGATCCTCGCCGATTTGCGAGATGTGGACCAGTCCGTCGATCTCGTCGGCCAGTTCCACGAATGCACCAAAGTTGGTGATCTTGGTAACCTTGCCTTCGACGATGTCGCCGATGCGGTACTTGCGGTCGATTTCGGACCAAGGATCATCCAGTGTCTGCTTGATGCCGAGGGAAATGCGCTGTTGGTCAGGATCGACGTCCAGCACGATGGCTTCGACTTCGTCGCCCTTCTTGAGCACTTCACCAGGATGGTTGATACGACGGGTCCAGCTCATGTCGGAAACATGCACCATGCCGTCGATACCTTCTTCGAGTTCCACAAAGGCACCGAAGTTGGTCAGATTGCGAACCTTGCCGCGGACGCGGGCACCCACGGGATAGTTGTGGCGAACCATGTCCCACGGATTGGTATCAAGCTGACGGACACCCAGGGAGATTTTCTGCTCGTCCTTGTTGACGCCGAGAATGACGGCATCGACTTCCTGGCCAACCTTGAGCACTTCGCTGGGCTTGGAAATACGCTTGGTCCAGGAGAGTTCGGAAACGTGGACAAGACCTTCGACACCCTGCTCGATTTCGATGAAGGCGCCGTAGTTGACGAGGTTGACCACCTTGCCGTGGACGCGGGTTCCGACAGGGAACTTGCGCTCGATGTTTTCCCACGGATTGGAAGAGCACTGCTTGAGACCGAGCGAAACACGCTCGCGATCGCGGTCCACTTCGACAATCATCACTTCGATTTCCTCGCCCACCTTCAGCATTTCGCTTGGGTGCGAGATACGGCCCCAGCTCATGTCGGTGATGTGGAGGAGACCGTCGAGACCGTCGAGGTCGATGAATGCACCGTAGTCGGTGATGTTCTTGACGACACCCTTGCGCTTTACACCCGGCTTGACTTCGTCGAGCAGGACGCGGCGCTTTTCGTGGCGCTGCTCCTCGATCAGTTCGCGGCGGGAAACGACAATGTTCTTCCGCTCGGTATTGATCTTGAGGATTTTGAAATCGTAGGTCTGGCCAACGTATTGGTCCAGATTCTTGGGGGGCTGGATATCGATCTGCGAAGCTGGCATGAACGCGTCGACACCGACCGAGACAATGAGGCCACCCTTGACCTTGGCCTTGACGCGGCCTTGGACGACGGAGCCTTCCTTGCAGTTGGCGACAATGTTTTCCCAGTTCTTTTTCTGCTGGGCCTTGTCGTAGGAAACGACCGGGCTGCCGTTGCGATCTTCGAGTTTCTCGAGGAAAACTTCGATTTCCTGACCGATCTGCAACTCGCTGATATCAAGAAATTCGTTGTGGGGGACAATACCCTCGGACTTGCCACCGATATCGACAACTACGTCGTTTTGGCGGATTTCCGTGATGATACCGGTGATTACCGAACCCGCCTGAAGGGTTCCGAAATTGCTCTGGGAGAGCAATTCTTCCATTACTGATGACATATTTTTAAGTGCCTGCCGACTTTTGAGGGCCGTCAGGGTTAAGGTTCTGTTGTTTGGTTTGTTGTTTCCTTTGGCCAATCCATGCGACCTGCATGGCAGCTTAAAGGGAGGGCGGAAAGTAGGAAGCAAGAGACACTTGGCAAGGGAATATTTGGAGAAACATAAGCCCTTGGTATATAAAAACCCAACCAGTTACGCCTAGACCGAGGAACAAGGGTCTATCCTCGTCACTTTTAGCCAATAAACACGGTCAACGCAGCACCTTCGCTAACCTTGGAATACGCGGCTTATTGCTATTCACAAAATATTTACAAAAAGAAAACTTTTCGACAGAAGCTTTATAGATCCACCCATCTCTACATGATGCAGAAGGTTCCTCTTCCCACGCACTAGGATAACCCTCTTCTTCCAAATAGGTTCCTATATAGGAATTCCCTATATTCGCCTTTGCCAGTGTATCGAGGACAAGAATGTATCTTTCATAAAGAGATGATTCTTCAATTATTACCGATACGCATAATTTGCGTTTCTCTGAGGATGCCAATTGTTTTACGTTTATCAATCGCTCGTAGAGAATTTCGATATCTTCCGAAGAATAAGAGACTACCGACTCACCTTCGATTAACACATCCCCCGTGGCATCAATAACGATATCTAACACAATGTATTTTCGGGTATTATCGCACAACTCACATGCCTCAGTCCTTTGTATCAATCCGAGAAATACAAATCCCACAAAAAACAGTACCCATGTGAAGAGATGTCGGCTCAAGGACATAACCGCCTTTCTAGCCCTATTTTCATGAATTCCTAGCAAAAAGGAATGTCTCTCTTTCAAGTATTTTCCCTTGAGAGCCCCAAGCTAAGCTAGACCATCATAGAAACCAATTATTCCAAGCAACAAACTATGAAGAAAATCCCCTTGCGCCTCCGGCTTGCAGCTATTCTCTAGCCCCCTTTGCCAATCAACGACGTCAACGACATCCATTTGCCAGTCTAACGACATTTTCTCATTTTTGCCGAGCCACAGCCCATGTATCTCAAAGAAGTAGTCATAAACGGATTTAAAAGTTTCGCCGATCGTACCCGTATTGATCTTCGCCCCGGCATCACTGCCATCGTCGGCCCCAATGGTTGCGGCAAGTCCAACATCGTCGACGCCATCCGCTGGGTGCTTGGAGAACAAAGCGCCAAGGCGCTTCGCGGCGGCAACATGCAGGACGTCATCTTCAGCGGTACCGACAAACGAAAACCCCTCCCCCTCTGCGAAGTCGAACTCGTCTTTACCGACTGCGAAGCCCAACTCGGTACAGCGTTCAACGAAGTCTCCATCGCCCGTCGTGTCTCCCGTGATGGCGGCAGCGATTACTTTCTCAACGGCAAGCCCTGCCGCCTCAAGGATGTCCAGCGTCTCTTTATGGACACCGGCATTGGCCGCGAGTCCTACTCCTTCATGATGCAGGGGCAGATCGACCGGATCCTCTCCGCCAATCCTGCCGAACGCCGCATCCTCTTTGAGGAAGCAGCCGGCATTACCCGCTACAAATCCCAGCGCAAGGAAGCCCTCGGCAAACTCGCCCTCGTTGACCAGAACCTTGCCCGCATCACCGACGTCATCGAGGAAGTCTCCCGGCAAATCGGCACCCTGAAACGCCAAGCCTCCAAGGCGCTTCGCTACAAACGACTCAAGCACCGCCTTACCCACCTCGACCTCGCTTGGCAGACCTGCCAATACACCCGCCGCCGCGACACGATCATCGAATTTGAAGCCAAGGCCGCCACGTTTCGCGAAACCGTAGCTGCACTCCAAGAGGCTCTACGTGATCGCGAAGCCGTCCTGGTCGAAGCCAAAGCCGAACGCGCCGCCCTCTTCGACAAACTTCAGGAAAATCAGCAACTCGCCTTCAATCTCCGCTCCGAAAAGGAAAACGCCGAGAACCAGGCCAAGTTTGTTGATACTCGCGTCCAAGATGTTCGCGAACGCACCACCCAGGTCTCCCAAGAAATCGACGCCCTTGACGCGCGCATTGCCGAACTCGAGGCTCGCCTCGCCGGGGAAAGCCAGACCAAGGCCGCCCATGCCGGAGAAGTGGAAACCTCTGACGAAGCCCACCGCGTCCGCCTCCGCGAACTCGACGAGGCCACCGCTACTGTCAGCAGTACTGAAAGCAGCCTCCGCCAGCAACGCCAGGACCTGCTCATGGCCGAGGGTGAGATCACCCGCCACCGCTCCAGCGTCACCAACATTGAGGTTGACCTCAAGAGCTACCAGTCCCGCCACGGCGACCTCGTCAACGCCCTTCATCAACTGCGCGAACAACGTATCGGCATTGAAAATCGTCTGGCCGAAACTGAGACCGCCACGGAAAACCGGCGCGCCGAAGTAGCCGCCGCCCGATCCGAGGTAGAAGCCTCCGCTGAGGAAAGCAAACGCCTCGCCGCCGAATTCCGCCAGGCCCAGCAACAGATCCAGGAAGTGGATCGCCAGGTGGCCCGCATGAGCGCCCAGCTCACCATGCTGGAACAGCTCCATGCCAAGTTCGAGGG
>JAITVQ010000298.1 GCA_031285745.1 Puniceicoccales bacterium
CAACCTCACCGGGGCCGACACAGTCATCCATTTTGACCCTTGGTGGAATCCCGCCGTCGAAGCCCAGGCCACCGACCGTGCCCACCGTATCGGCCAGACCAGAACGGTCACCAGCATCAAGCTCATCGCCACCGGCACCGTCGAGGAACGCGTTCTCGAACTTCAACGCACCAAGGCTCACCTCCTGCGCGACCTCTTCGAGGAAAGCGACAGCACCAACTCCCGCATCACCCTCGCCGACCTCAAGGAGCTTTTAGGATAACCACTCGCACGACTTCGTTAAGTAAAAGTTAGACCAGAAGGAGATTAATTCTCTGTTTGGTCTAAATTGGCATCAAGTCTATACATTCCAGTATACTCTGACTTTATAACACAAACCCCATTCCCCCAATCCACTAGATATGCAAGTCGTATAATAATATGCCTCCTCTTTTTATCAATATAGGCATATCCTTTCATCCCTTCTATCCCATCTTTATCCATTTTCACATGCTGTTTAACTGTAATATCCTTAACATCATAGTAAGTTCCATATCCTTCTTTTCCCTTTTTCTCAATGCCTTTACCTTTTAGTTCGACCTGCCCCAAAAGCCCTTGGGTTGGAAAAATCCCTTCACCTGTAGGCAGAGGCAATGTATATCTACGCCGTATCTCTATACTATTCAGGTCATAACCGCCATCTTCCCTTTCTTTGATAGAATAGCTTTGAATTGAATAGGAAAAACTATAATTAGTTAGCGTCTCACGCCAAGGAAAAGCGCATCCCGTAAAAAAATAGACCATAAGCGCTCCTAGCCCGAGTAAAATGGCTTTTTGCTGAAAAACATTTTTAAGGATCACTTCCCTGCCTCCTTTTAAGTGGATTCTTAACAAATTCACAGTGTCCCAATGGACATTCCACGCAACTCTTGGCTCTATCGTACCAGAAGAGGAAAGAGGGGTATCTTCAAGGTTGCTTGAGGGGGTACCTAGCATGGGGAAATGCGATTGAAACCAGCCGTTGACTGATTCCTTTTTCGCGAGCAAGCCTCTCGACATTCCGAAGCTTGTTCATAGAAAAGCATCAGATTACACTCCTCTATGATATCTTATATCAAGAAGTCAATGCAAACTGATCTTTTGACTGTTTAAATAACCCCCTTCAATCACAGGTGGTGCGATAAAACAGACGCATATGCCCCTTTCGTCCGCGAACGATGCCATGAAGTACACTGTACGTGTAATATTCCTCCATGGACGAAGCCACCATGTACAGTGGACATGGCCCTTTTGTTCGTGGACGAAATGACCATGTCCATTGCACTTGGCGCTTACTCTAGCGTAGATTTCGATTTCCGCAGCAGCCAATATATAGTTTCATCTCGTGATTAGGAGATAAAAGGATGATGCCCAAGATGGGTTAGTTGAGACATTAGTTCAGCCCTTTCAGGGCTGGGGTATCACCGTCTGGCTTCCGCCGGTTCCACCGGCGGTTATTCACGTTAGCCGCTTTCAGCGGCTCTCTGCCTTTATTGTACAAAACACACTCCATTGCTCAGATCAGGCAAAGGAGATCTAAAGGGTTATTTTAATCCCCCGACGCAAATAGGTCGGGACATCTATATCCTGCCCCTCCAGCATTGTTCGCTTGGTTTTGTCAAAGAAATTACGCTGAAGCTCCTGTTCTTCAAAATCAATTTCCACCTGGCTTGGTTTGGGCCCGACAATAGGTTTTCCCGTGGTGGAAGATGATATGGACTTATCCACGGCGGCGCCAATGGTCATCCCTTTCCCAGCCGGGGAACGGGATGGTTTCACGGTCTGGGGCGGTTGGGCAGATGCCGGAGTTTCCGGGTCGGGTATTTCTGCAACAGGCTCGGCATGGGGCGTCTGTTTGCGTTGCCGGGAGACACCCCCAGAAGAGCCAATGACACAAATCTCAATCCGGTCTCCATAGCATTCATCGATGATCGCCCCTAAAACAGTATTCTCGCGTCCGCCAAATTTCTCGGTGATCTTATTAACAATCTCATTGGCCTTGGGCAGTGTCAGGCCAGGTCCACTCATGATATTGACCAGCAGGGTCTCGGCATGGCGAAGGGTTTCCCGAGTGTTCAAAAGCGGGGAATTGAGCAATTCTTCCACCGCGCGAAAAACAGCATCCTTCCCTTCACCGCTACCCAAGGTAAACAAAGTTTTGCCCCCCCGCACCGGAAACGCCCCACGCAATGAGGCAAAGTCAATATTGATCAGCCCTGTCCTGAAAAGCATGGAACAAATGGCGCCGATCCCCCGATTGATCCAGGCATCCGCCTGGGCAAAAGCATCCAACACCGTCGCATCCGTGTCGGTAAACTGCATGAGCAGATCGTTGTAAAGCGGAATGACTGCCTCGCAACGCAACCGCAATTCGTCCAGTGCAGCCTGGGCCTGTTCGGTACGGCGTCCGCCTTCCATCGAAAACGGCATGGTCACAAACGCGATGACCATCGCCCCCTTTTGAGTGGCGATATCGGCAATCACCGGGGCAGCTCCGCTGCCGGTGCCTCCGCCCAATCCGGCGACAAGAAAAACCAAATCGGTATGCGCGACAGCGCGGGAAATCAGCTCCCGGTCTGCCTCGGCGGCAGAGCGACCGATTTCGGATTCGCCCCCGGCGCTCAGTCCACGGGTAATCGCGCGCCCTATGGTGATCTTTTCGCTGACAGGCGACGACGCGAGCGCCTTGGCATCGGTGTTGATGACCGCCAGTTGGGCAGCCTGAAAACTATCGATCCTCAGTCGGTCCACGGTATTTGCCCCGGCGCCGCCCACCCCGATGATTTTCACACGCGTGGAGGCCTCGGGCAACTCACCACCGCTGAACATTTTTTCTTCGCCGTGCGGAGTCATGTCGGACATGGGTTTAGATCCTAAAGAGTTTCAAGAATGCATCCACAATCGGGATACTGCCCGATTTTCGGGAAGACGGCTCGCGGTCGCGGCCATTCAATGCATATTGGAGCAGTCCCAACACCGTGCTATATTGGGGCTTGGTCAAATCCTCCGTCGCCCAGTCGGGGTTTTTCCCAATCAAGGCATCGATCCCCAAGGTCTGGGCGGCAGCATGATCGATGTTGCGAAGTTGCGCCGTTCCGCCGGTGATAACCACCCCGGCGGCGACATCCTGCCGGTTCAGCCTCTGGCCAAGCTTGCGCCGCAAAATGGTAAATAGCTCATCGACCCGGGCATTGATAATCTGGTTTATCGATTGCACGTAGAGTTTTCGATCTCCGATACTCTTGTCTCCATGCATCCAGATGGTGTGATTGGCATCCTCGGGAGATACTATGGCTGAGCCAAACTCGCGCTTGATTTTTTCCGCGTTGGTCTCGTTCACCCGCAGCCCCAGACAAAGATCGTTGGTAATATGTTCGCCACCGATGGGAAGGACGCCCGTGCAAATCACGTATCCTTTGCGATAAAGCACATAGTCCGTAGTCCCGCCACCGATATCGACCACCAGCACGCCATGGGTTTTCATGGGCTCGTCCACCACCATCGCGCCCGAAGCCATGCTGGAAACAATCAAGTCGGAAACCCGGAGCCCGTATCCCGACGGAATATGAATCAACTCGCGAACATAACTTTCATCAGCATCGATGGCCCAGAAGCTGGCTTCCAGACGCTGGCCGGCCATGCTTAAAGGATTCGTCCGCATCTCTCCATCCAGAAAATACGGCTGCTTGATATGATGAATGAACACCCGTCCCTCCTGCAACTGCCGACCCTTGGCCTCCTGCACTGCACGGTTAATATCGTTCATGCTCACCCGCCCGTTGGCTGCACTGACAGTGGCCACCCCGGTGCTTCGCTGTCCTGACAGATGATATCCGCTCAAGGACAGGTACGCAGACGGAACCTGAATTCCCGCACTCTCCTCCGCCGCATGGATGGCATCGTGCACCACCGATTTCAATGTCGGCAAATCCGTAATCTCGCCTTTGCGCATGCCCCGCGTCGGGAGCTCCCCCATGCCGATGATATTAAGCCGCCGACCAGCCTGAACCTCCCCGATCAACACGATGGTCTTGCTCGTGCCAATATCGATTGCAGCTATAATGTTGGATGGCGACATGGGAAAACAGATTTGATTCTAGCGCATTTCCTCCGGTGGAACAGGAATCAAGCGCGGTTCTTTTTTCGGCCTGTTGGGGTCTGTTTTATTCTCCAATGAGAGATAGAGGTCAAACAAAGGATACTGGGCCTTGTTCTTTTTTTTCAAAATATCCAAAATCTGGTCCAAAAACCCCGGCATGGCATAAAAATTATAGAATTCCCTTAAACACTCCCCTTCCGAAGCTGAGAAAACCACTTCCCGGAGATGGGGTGCATCAGGCGGCTGGGAATTCTCGCGCAAACGAATGCGCAAGCAGGCACCGGGAGAATCTGGGTCTCCGTCGACGAATTCCCGGACGGAAACCTCCTCCCATTCCAGATAGAGGGTCGGATTGCTTTGCCGGGCCGCCTTGAGCAATTTGGCCACGACATCAATGCCCTTGATTTCGTCGTAGGATCCTTTTTCTGACCGCCGGGGTCTGGAACCGGTCAGCCAGGGAATATTCCGGTAAACCATATCTCCATAATTGATCCCCTCGTATACAATCCCGTCCTCGGCAATGACCCGGTTTACCTCGGAACCGTCCGGCAACAAGGCGCGCATTTTCAAGATGGGCATCCGCTCCGTGATCTTCACCTCCAGTTCACCAGTTGGCAGTTTCTGGACAGAAGCGTGCTTGATCTGGCCCAACTGGCTCAACTTGTCCTTGATCTCAAAAATGCCCAAGACCTTTCCACTGTCTATCCCCGTGTAATTCAAAAACCAATCGCGGGTCAGCGCCTGGTTGGTTTCAAAACGGACGGCTGCACCCGTGTAAGGGGGTGTTTCCGCATCAATGCCGATTTCCTTCCAAGCAAAGACAAAAATCACGCCAACCAGTCCGAAAAAAACCAGCAAAAGGGCCGCCTGTATCCATTTTCTGATAACCCGCCACCGGGCCACCTTGGAATCCGGCGCAAAGGAAATGCGCGACGGCTCCTGGGCGACCACCTCGCGCCAATCGCGAGAGCCTTCCGGTTTGTTATTTTTGGGTTTGCGGGCCATGTTGGTTCAGTCAGCGCCGGGATGAAAAACGTTGCAGCGCAGGAGAAATCATCTGCCTGACAAGTGCGGAAAAATCAAGCCCCTTGCAACTCGCACTCTTGGGAAGAAGGCTCGTCGCCGTCATGCCCGGCATGGTATTTATTTCCAAGAACACAAATTGCCCGTCATCCGGGTAAATGAAATCCAGCCGGGCATAATCCCGGCAGCCGCACGCAAAAAACGCCTCCCTGGCATATCGGGAAATCTGCCCGGCAGCATCCTGCGGCACTGACGCAGGAAAACGGTACTCAGTCGCGCCCGCCGTATATTTGTTTGCATAATCGTAGGTGCCGACCTTGGGAACAATTTCCACAATCCCCAGCGGCTCTCCGTCAAGAACCCCGATAGTCATTTCCCTCCCCTGCACCCGGGGTTCCGCCATCCAGTTGCCCGGGCCGACTTCGGCAAGCGCGGACATCATGGCCTCCGCTCCGTTTACCAAATGCAGCCCGACACTGCTTCCCTTGTCGGCAGGCTTGATGACAACATCGTCCGTCCCCAGAGCAGAAATCAAATCAATGGCAGTGGGTTTCCGGCCTCCCTGGAAAAACACATCCTGAAGAACAGGGATTCCCTTCGCTCGAAACAGTTGCTTCGTCAAAATCTTATCAATGCACAAACGGCTGGATGCCGAATCGCAACCTGCATAGGCAAAGTTTCCTCGCTCCAGGTCCGCCTGAATCCCGCCATCTTCTCCGTAATCCCCATGGATGACGGGAAAAACCACGTGTCGCTTCGGATCAAGAAAACCAGGCAGCACATTCTCATCCAGAATATGCAATTCCACCGATTCATGAATGGAGCGCAACGCATCGGCACAAGCTGCCCCCGAACGAAGCGAAACCTCCCGCTCGGGAGAAACCGCACCGCAAAGTACAATGATCGCAGGGTTGGAATTCATCATGGTTGTGATTTAGAGCACTTCCTGCCAGTCCTGCCCCAATAAAACTATCTCGGGCTCCAGCTCTACGCCATAGGCTGATTTAACGACGCCACGCACCCGTCGCACAATTTCTATGACATCGGCAGACGTGGCATCTCCGTGGTTGATGATAAAGTTGGCATGAACCTCCGACACGGAAGCGCCTCCGACCCGCAGTCCTTTGAGTCCCACTTGGTCAATCATAAGCCCGGCATGATTAGCCGGAGGATTTTTAAAGGAACACCCTGCACTCGGTTCCCTCGGCTGGGATTCCTTGCGCTGATTGCCATACTCACGCATCCGGGTCTGAATCTGGCTTGGCTAGGCAAAACCCGAAGCTTTTAAAACGGCGCTGATAATCACCGCCCCGTGCAATTCGGGACAATCCCGATATGAAGCGTTAAAGTACGCACGCGGCTGGGTGTGGATTTCTCCATCAGGCGACACCCAAGTAATCGATTCCACCCGATTAAAAATCGAGTCACTCATCGCTCCGGCATTCATGCGCAACGCGCCACCCAAGGTGCCTGGAATCCCCTCCAGAAAGGCAAAACCGTCCAATCCTGCCGCAGCCGTTTGCCCGGCAATTTCCTTCAACCGTGCGCCGCTTCCCACCAACACGATTCCGTCCGGTTCGATCTTGATCTCTTTCCAACAGGAATCGGACAGTCGAATAACCAGCCCCTCGTATCCTTTGTCAGATACAAGCAGGTTGGAGCCTCTCCCGATTATAAAAAACGGGATATCACTCAAGGCCGCTCCGCGAAGCAAAAGTTTCAGATCCTCAATCGAGGCGGGTTCGGCATACCAATGTACAGGGCCCCCGATACCTATGGTCGTCTTGTTCCCCAGCAGATAATTCGACTCCAACAACGTCTGCGGTAAAAGAAATGATCGGACGCGGTCCCCGAAATCTCTTTCCTTGGAACACAGCCGCGCACCGGAAAGCCACAAATCCCGGGTGAAATTCGATGCCATTTTGTCGATATTCCCCGCGCCGATAAAAACTATCGTCG
>JAITVQ010000009.1 GCA_031285745.1 Puniceicoccales bacterium
CCTCCGTCAACGACGGTGATATGAACTCCAGTGGACTTGGCATCGCCGTCAGTGACGGCGGAGTGAATGCTAATGGAAATGGTCCTTCCGTCAGTGACGGAAACATGACCTCCAATGGAGTTGGTCTTTCCGTCAGCGACGACGGAGGCTCTGCTGTTGCATTTCTCACTCTCGTTTGAGACAAAAGTAACCACTGTACTAGAGGTTGGTTGAGAAATGTAGCCCGGCGAAAGAGGACCTTTGTTTATACTGCCTTTGCTCTGGTTATTTGAGGGATCTCCATTGGTTATTTGTCAGATAGGTTTTGTGGTTCGAAATTCCATTATCTTCTTTTGAAAATCCTGTCTCGACACCTTGAACGTGGTTAATAAAAGACAATACACTCTTCATCCCCTATGAAATCCCCAACCGCCCTTGTCCTTGGACTAATTGTGTCCATATCGCCCCTGCTGGCGAATGAAACTGTTTCAGCCCCCTCAACGGAGGCGACAAAAGCTACTGCATCTTCAACGGATTTTTCTGTCGGTCTGCGTCAACTGGCGGCATTGGGGCTTCCGGATATCAAGGCCGCCAAATGGGTCCATGCGGATCAGGCGGAGATCATGATTATACGCTCGGGAAATACGAGAACGATGGGTGGGTTGGGATATTCCGAGGCGCTTTATCATCGGGGATGGGTCTTGGTCGATGCCCAGACCGGAGAGGTTAAGGTGATGTTGGGAGGCAGTCCTTCGTTTTTGGCGATTGCCAAACCGGGCGAACAACAAAGGGACATGCCCGAACAGGCTAAAAAGGTGTGGGAGGAGCGACAAAAATCTGCCCTGGCCCGGCTTAAGGATTTACCCGCGACTGATCTCGCTGCCGATGTGGATAAACTCATCAAGGAACTGGAAGCCGCTGTCGGAAAGATCGCCAAGGAGAAGGAAGAACAAAAATCGAATAACTCATCCTGGAATTGGGCGGAACGTCAGCAAATTCCAATCAATGGAGGCATCCTGATTTTTGCCACTCAGATTTACCAGCATGGGGATGCTGCCTTGGCCAATAAGCTGGCCTCAGCTTTGTTCAAAAACTTCCCCCAAAAAGAACAAAGTCTGAATGCCGCAATTGCCCTCATCGCGGATGAACAATATGCTGATGCTACCGACACTGTCCTGGCCTCAGGGGACTGGAAAAGTTATGCCGCACAGTTGCAAACATTGCTGAAGCGATTTCCGCGAGGCTGGGAGAATCGGGCAGGGGTGGAAAAACTATTTGAACTTGTGGAGAAGCAAGTCGCTAATCCGCCCCAGTCGCTTACTGCCACGGAGGGGAAATCGCTTGATCCTGCCACGATAGCCGCTCTGGACGCCCTGATGTCTCGTCCTGGCAAAACTACATCTGGTAAATCAACGGATGCTCCATCTCTCAATAGTGAGTTGTGGATATTGCCGAAACACGCTGAAAATCCGGAGGGAACGTCGAGAAGTGTGACTGGAAGTGAATTGGTTCGGCAGAATGCCAGATATGCTTCTCGCATGGCCATGGGTGGTTTTTCTGACGAGCGAGTTACGTCGCTTGTCAATTCGGGCATGGTAGCCATTCCGGCGTTGGCCACGGTACTGACGGATGATAACCTGACTCTCATCGCCCAAAACTTTCATGGAGGAGATTCCTCTTATTCATATTTCTCAAACCGGGAAAATACTGGTGCCCGTGCTGCCCGTATCTTCGAATCAATGTATCGTCCGGCAACCCGGGGAGAGGTCGTGCGGCTTCTGTTACTAAAGGTACTGCCAGGCGAAGAATACAAATTGCGGCGTCAGGATGCCGGGACGCTGGCCGAAACAGCATTGCAGTTTTGGGAGGAGCATCACAATAATACCCCGTTGCAGTTGATTCAGCTTTACCTGCAGGAGGGGGGCAGTTCTCAGAAAACCGCCGCGCTCGAATATCTTTCCCAAAGCAATGATCCGGCGTTGGCCGCCATGTTTGAAAAACAAGCCTTGGAGGCGGAAAACTTCGAAGGTGAATTGGACAATATCGTGACTTATATCAAAGGAAAACGAGCCAAGGCAGCGGAGTTTTCCGGAAAGGTTATTGAGCGAATCAAGAAAAACCTGTCCGAGGAAAAGGATCGCCCCAAGGGCGAATATTCCAGCCATACAACAAATGGGGTCACTCGTCTCAGTAAACAACGCCTGGAAAGCTACCTCTCGGAGATTGAAATAATCTCCGGAGGGAAATCCCCGAAGGTTTTAGCCCAAGCGATCCTCACGGATACCAGCAAGAATGTGGAAAGTCAATTTGTAGAGTTAATCAAACTCATGCAGACTCTTCCCGAGGAAGATCAAGGTTCCTTCCTCCTACAATGTGCTGCCGATAGCCAGGCGCTTCGTCCCCAGTTGCTCACGATGGTATTCTATTATGGTGCTGCCATGCGCGGACGTTTGAATGGTCGCTGGGTAGGGCAAATTGAAAAACCTACGCTCAAGCCCGACACGGAGGAATCTTTGTTGTGGAGCAAGCTGTTGGCGGATGAAACCTTGTTGCCGCCCAAAAGTATGTTTTCCGGGCTCGTCAAGACCAATGCCCAACTGGCTGCCTATGCCCTTGAAAAGGGCTATGGGGATATGCCGGACTATCTGCAGATGATCCCTAGTGGAAAAATGAACGAACGCATTCTAACCCGGGCCAAGGCTCGTCTTGCCGGGCACGAGATTTCTGCATGGCCTGATCCGAAAAAGATTTCGAAAGAACGTATGACGGCGATTATCGATGCTGCGGCAAAAACGCCTTTCCCGGAACTGGAACGTTATATCCAATCTCTGCCGGAAGATGAATACATCGCCTGGATGCTTTGGACTTTGCATCATAATACATCCAAGGAGAGGGCTGTTGCGATGGGGGATGTTATTGAGAGTGTTAATATTCCCATGCCAACGGTCTTGGCGGAGAATAATCAAAAATTCCTCGGAGCTGCTCCTCCGGTCGGTTATTTTACGGCCGAGGATGAGGTTATCGCCCGTCGTCTGATAACTGATCTACAGCTCAAACTGGGGGAGAAGGTGACCGGAGAGTGGATTAGCGCATTTTGTGGGAAATTAGCGGAACATGCTTCAGGATATTCCGGGTGCATCATTAATCTGCTTCAGCCACAGGACACTGGCGTTGGGGTGATGCTGGGGATTTCGCAGGGAAAAATCGAATCGGCCAAGCTAAAGAATCAGGTATATCTGATGGCCAACGCATACCTCTCGCCTCATGCAGGCTACCTCCAATACGTGGCAAGATTATTTGATGATGAAAAATATAAAGATGCAGACGCTCTGGTTATTCCTGTCGGATCAAGCAAGATGATATGGACTATGAAGGACGGCAAGGTTGTCTCTCCGGAAGAAGCTGCCGAGAAAATGGAACTCAAGGATCTATATCAAGGCACCATTTTGGTTCTCACCGCCAAGGATGCCAAAATCATCCGGGGCGATGAGGCTGATGAAACTGAAGATGACGAGGACGAAGAAGAATAGTAAGTCTGCCTAACAAATCCTGAAGTTTTTCGTCTTACTCTACTAAACCTCTAAAACCCTTTTCTCTCATGAATGAAACCCCCCGGCTCCAATGGGAGCGTATCCAACAGGCCGTGCTGGACATCCGGCGTGAAACCTCACGCGTCATTGTTGGGCAGGAGAGTGTCGTGGAGCAACTACTCACCTCGCTGCTCTGCAAGGGGCACTGTCTGCTTGTCGGCGTGCCAGGTTTGGCCAAGACGTTGCTTGTCTCCACGCTGGGGCGTATTCTTGGCCTCAAATTCCAGCGCATCCAGTTCACGCCCGATCTGATGCCTACTGACATCGTGGGTTCCGAGATTCTCCAGCAATCCGGCGATGGAGCCCGTCGTTTTGAATACATGCATGGGCCTATTTTTGCCAACCTCATCCTGGCTGACGAAATCAACCGGACACCGCCCAAGACCCAGGCTGCCTTGCTCGAAGCCATGCAAGAAAAGCAAGTGACTGTGAACGGACAGACCCGGCGGCTGGAGGAGCCTTTTATTGTTTTTGCCACCCAGAACCCCATTGAACACGAGGGTACTTATCCGCTTCCCGAGGCACAACTCGACCGCTTCTTCTTCCAGATCCACATTGGTTATCCCACCTTGGAAGATGAGGCGGAAATTGTTCGTCGGACTACTGGGCACGATATTCCGGAAGCCAGTACGGTGTTGACACCGCAAGGTGTAATGGAACTGCAAAACGCCACGCTTGATGTGCCTTTGCCGGACAATGTGGTGCAACTCATCCTCCGTCTTGTTCATGCCACTCGCCCCGAGTCACCTTTGGCCGCCGCTGACGTGAAGAACTATGTGGCTTATGGAGCAGGGCCCCGGGCCTCGCAGACACTGGCCCGTGCAGTTCGCGCCCTGGCACTCCTGCGCGGACAGACGAGCGCGTCTCCAGAGGAAGTCCGTGCGGTGGCTTTACCCGTGCTCCGCCACCGGGTCATTACCAACTACAATGCGACCGGGGAAGGTATTGGTGCCGATGAAATCATCGGGCGTGTTGTGAAAGAAGTAATGGGCGAGGGGAAATAAAAACCAAAAGATAAAACCTTAAAACAGGAAGGCGAAGGATAGGCATGAAAATAGTAAATATCCTTGTGGTGTTAATCGCAGTGTTGGCTTGGCCGTTGGCGGTGTTTGCGACGGCACAATTCTCCGAGACGTTAAATTATGAGGGACGGGATGTCGAGTTATTGGAGGTTCCGTTAGAGGCTTATCTTGGGACATTAAAAGAGCCTCCAACGTTTTCTCAGGGTCTCATGTGCACTGCATGTTATAGGGGATATAT
>JAITVQ010000099.1 GCA_031285745.1 Puniceicoccales bacterium
CCCCGGGCAAGGCATCCAATGCCGGTGGCGTTGCCACCAGCGGGTTGGAAATGAGCCAGAACAACATGCGTCTATCCTGGACACGTGACGAGGTGGACAAACGGTTGCACGGCATTATGCACGCAATCCACAGTTCCTGCGTTCACTATGGCAAAAGCAAGGATGGGTTTATCAACTATGTCAATGGCGCCAACATTGCCGGCTTCGTGAAAGTCGCCGATGCCATGCTGGCCCAAGGAATCGTGTAATCCAAGGCAGGATACATTTGCCAAAGGCAGGCCGGGTTTTCCGGCCTGCTTTTTTTTAAAGATCACAAGAGGCTATCCCTGCCCTTATTTCCACCTATCCCATTGACACTTCCCCGGCTATTCCTTTGGTGAATGATCCTTCCGCCATCAGGAGCGGAAGATATTTTTTTCAGACCTGTCTCTCTACTCACACACTTACTTACTACAAAAAACCTCCATGGCCAAGATGACCAAGACCAAGGCGTCCGCAGGGACCGCAAAGAAAGCTGCCTCCTCGAAGAAATATGTATACGAGTTCGGCAAGAAAACAGATGGCAATGCCACGATGCGGGCATTGCTGGGCGGGAAGGGCGCCAATCTAGCCGAGATGGCCCGTATCGGGCTGCCTGTGCCTCCCGGATTCACGATTACCACAGAGGTTTGTACTTATTTCTACGACAACAAGCGGAGCTACCCCTCCAACTTGTTTAGCGTGCAGGTACGAAATGCCGTCCTTGCCATGGAAAAGCAGACCGGGAAAAAATTTGGCGATGCCAAGGGATTCCCGCTGCTGCTGGCTGTTCGCTCGGGTGCCCGCGACTCGATGCCGGGAATGATGGATACGATTTTGAACCTCGGCCTGAATGATGACTCCGTCAACGCACTGGGCCGAGTAACCAACAATGATCGTTTTGCGTGGGACTGCTACCGCCGTTTTGTCCAGATGTACGGTGACGTGGTGCTGGGTGTGCAAAAACTGCCGGAAGAAGATCACGAGCCTTTCGAGGCTGCAATCGGAGACCTGAAGAAGGAGCGCTACGGCGATGAGCACATGGAAGACACCAAGCTCACCACCGAGGATTTGAAGGAACTGGTTTCCCGCTTCAAGGTTCTTGTCAAGACCCGCACCGGAAAGAGTTTCCCCAATGATCCCTGGAAGCAGTTGGAAGGCGCTGTCGGTGCCGTGTTCAGCTCATGGATGAATGACCGCGCCATCGTTTACCGCCGCAAATACAATATCCCCAAGGAGTGGGGCACAGCGGTGAACGTCCAGGCGATGGTGTTTGGCAACACTGGCAAGAACTCAGGTTCTGGCGTGGCATTTACTCGTGACCCCGCCACTGGCGAGAAGGTTTTCTACGGCGAATTTTTGATCAATGCCCAGGGCGAAGACGTGGTGGCTGGTGTTCGCACACCCGATCCGGTTCGCGACCTCAAGAAGGTCATGCCCAAGCCTTATGCGGAATTGGAAAAGCTGCGCCTGACCTTGGAAAAGCATTTCAAGGACATGCAGGACTTCGAGTTCACTATCGAAGAAGGTCGGGTTTACATGCTCCAAACCCGCAATGGTAAGCGCACCGGTATCGCCGCTGTCCGCATTGCCTGCGAAATGGTGAAGGAAAAGCTGATCGATTGGGAAACCGCGGTGACCCGCGTGCCTGCCGAGCAGCTTGATCAGGTACTGGCTCCGATCTTTGACCGCGCTGCGGTGAAGAGTGCCAAGGTGATCGCCCGTGGGCTGCCTGCCGGACCCGGTGCCGCGACCGGCAAGATTTACTTCAACGCCGAGCGTGCGGTTGAGGCTGCCGACAAGAATGAAAAGGTGTTGCTGGTCCGACTCGAAACTTCCCCGGAAGACTTGCGCGGCATGATTGCTGCGGAAGGTATCCTGACTGCACGCGGCGGGGTTTCCTCGCATGCTGCGCTGGTGGCTCGCCAGATGGGCCGTGTTTGCGTCTGTGGCGCTGCCGCACTGGATATCGATTACCAGGCTCGCACCCTCAAGGTCGGCGGAGATACCTTCAACGAAGGCGATTATCTTTCCATCGACGGTACGACCGGTGAAGTGTATGCCGGACAAATCAAGACTGCTCCCTCGGACATCATCCAGGGCCTGTTGAAGAATGTGGCCTCTGCCAAGAAGAGCAGTGACTACAAGAACTTCGTCCAAATCATGGACTGGTGCAAAAAGGCTACCCGCATGGAGGTCCGCACCAATGCCGACTCGCCTGAGCAGACTGCCAACGCGGTTTCCTTTGGTGCGTCCGGTATCGGCCTGACTCGTACCGAGCACATGTTCTTCGAGGGCGAGCGCATCGACGCCATGCGCGAAATGATCCTCGCCACCAGCACGGCGGCCCGCTCACGCGCCCTTGCCAAGCTGTTGCCGTATCAACGCGCTGATTTCGCCGGAATCTTCAAGGCACTCAAGGGACTCCCGGCCACCATTCGCCTCCTTGATCCGCCTCTCCATGAATTCCTGCCCCACACCAAGGAGCAGCAGATGGATCTCGCTCGCAAGCTGAAGATCAACGTCGAGGAAATCATGCTTCGCGTAAGCAGTCTTCATGAGTTCAACCCGATGCTGGGCCATCGTGGCTGCCGTCTCGGAATCGCCTATCCCGAGATCACCGAAATGCAGGCCCGGGCCATCTTCGAAGCTGCTGCCGATGTCCAGAAGAAGGGCATCAAGGTTAAGCCGGAAGTCATGGTTCCGCTGGTGGGCTTCAAGAAGGAACTCGACCTCCAGGTTGAAGTCATCAACCGCGTGGCTGCCGAGGTGCAGAAGGAAAAGAAGGTCAAGCTTTCCTACACCGTTGGCACCATGATCGAAGTACCGCGCGGCGCACTTACCGCCGACGAGATCGCCCAGACGGCCCAGTTCTTCAGCTTTGGAACAAACGATCTTACCCAGACCGCCTTGGGTATGAGCCGTGACGACTCCGGTGCGTTCCTGAACACTTATCAAGAGCATGAAATCCTGCCCAAGAATCCGTTTGCGTCCATCGACCAGAGCGGAGTGGGGCAGTTGATGCAGATTGCCGTGGAGAAGGGGCGTTCCACACGTCCTGACATCAAGCTGGGCATCTGTGGTGAACACGGTGGCGATCCCGCCTCGGTGAAGTTCTGCCACAAGCTTGGTCTGGCTTACGTTTCCTGCTCGCCGTACCGTGTGCCGACTGCCCGTCTGGCCGCTGCACAGGCTGCGATCGAGGAAAAACGAGCCGCCAAGCCCGCTGCAGCCAAAAAACCGGCGAAGAAAGCTGGTAAATCGAAGAAGAAATAAAACCTATCAGGGCTTATTTCCAATAAAAGCCGCCGGAGCAATCCGGCGGTTTTTTTATAGTCAGGTTCGGATTGAAAATACCGAAAAAGGAGATAATTCACCATCAAGCTAAAAACGGACTCACTGTGAGCTTTACTCGCCTGTTACATTTTCTAAAAGACTCGCCCCTTACCAATCATGAAGCAACGCACCCTTCAGCGTGAAGTGTCCATCAAGGGCAAATCGCTCCACACCGGTCAGGAAGTTACTCTTACCATGAAGCCGGCTCCCGAGGACACCGGGGTAGTTTTCAGGAGAATAGATTTATTTGGCAAACCCGAGGTGCGTCCGCTGGTTGACATGGTTTCGGACTTGGTTCGCAACACCACCATCTCCTCCGATCACATCAAGCTGCATACCATTGAGCATGTCCTTTCTGCATTTAGCGGCATGGGCGTGGATAATGCGATTGTGGAGATGGATGCTTCCGAGCCTCCCATCCTCGACGGCTCGGCCCGGCCCTTTGTCAATCTCATCCGGCAGGCCGAAATCATCGAGCAAACCAAGGATCGCGTCTATTTTGAATTGAAGGAACCGGTCACCATTACCGATGGTAATCGCTCCATCATCGCATTGCCCTACGATGGGTTCAGGATTACCTGTACCTCTGCCGACGACCGGGGAATTCACACCCAGCACCTGACCATCGACATCGACCCCGAGGTATACGAGGCCCAGATTGCTGCGGCGCGTACCTTTACCATTTATGAGGACATTGAGGAACTCCTGAAGAAGGGGCTCATCCAAGGGGGCTCACTGGATTCGGCCATTGTCATCAAGGGAGACAAAATTGTCTCCAAGGAACCTTTGCGCTTTAAGGACGAGTTTGTCCGCCACAAGATTCTGGATATTGTCGGGGATATCACCCTGACAGGGTTCCCCATCAAGGCTCACATTATTGCGGTTAGGACGGGACATGCGTTGAATGCCCGCCTTTCAGCCGCCATCCGCAAGCAATGGCAGGATGCCAACGATCCCAAGGCGAAAAAGAAAAAACAACCCGCTTCGGAAGCAACCACCCCTGCGGCGAGCGGCCCTCTTACGGAAGGGATTGATATTCGGCAAATCCTGAACCTGATTCCTCATCGCTATCCTTTCGTCATGCTGGACCGTGTGACCGAGGTAGTGGACCAGAATGAATTGGTGGCCATTAAGAACGTCACAATCAACGAACCCTATTTTCTTGGACACTTCCCCGGGCGTCCGGTGATGCCCGGCGTACTGCAACTTGAGGCCATGGCCCAGGCGGCAGGATTTCTCATGCTCAGGCTCACTTCCAACGAGAACAAGGTTTGTTTCTTCATGAGTGCGGACAAGGTGAAGTTCCGCAAGGCGGTTACCCCGGGAGACCAGCTTGAGATCAGGGCCAAGCTCACGAAGACGCGCGGGACCAAGATCGGCATTGCCGAATGTTCCTGCAAGGTGGGCGGAGAGGTTGTCTCCTCTGCCGAGATTATGTTTACCATCATGGATGCCGGCGAAGGCGAATAATCGCTGTCTAAAATAGAGACCATACGACCTGTAACCTGCAAAATTCTGATGTCTTCCTCCATTCACCCCACCGCCATCATCGAAGATGGCGCGAAGATTGGCGAAAATGTTTCCATTGGCGCTTATGCCTATGTTGGTGCTGATGTCACGCTAGGGAATAATTGCATCATCCAGCACCATGCCACTGTGGAGGGGTATGTAATTATGGGAGAAGGGAACGAGGTTTTCCCATATGCACTTATTGGCGGCAAGACCCACGACTTGAAATACAAGGGTGGTCGTCCGGGATTAAAAATCGGAAACAACAACGTTTTTCGCGAATACGTTACGGTACACCCTGCTACCAATGATGGTGATTTCACCGTGATTGGAAACCATAACAACCTGCTCGCATACACGCATGTTGCGCATGACTGTATTCTAGGCGACCATATCGTCATGAGCGGACAATCCGCGCTGGCGGGGCATGTTCCGGTGGGAGATTATGCCAATATTGCCTGGGGGAATGGTGTTCACCAATTTTGCCGGATTGGCGAGTATGCCATGATTGCCGCTTGCTCGCGGACGATCAAGGATGTGCCTCCCTACATGATTGCAGAAGGTAGTCCCTCGGAGGTTCGCGCTGTAAACAAGGTGGGGCTGGAGAGGAGAGGCGTTTCCGCAGAAGACATGGGTATCATCAATAAACTCTTTAAAATCATTTACCGGGAAGGACTCAACCGATCCCAGGCCATTGAAAAAATAAAAAATGACTCTGAGCTGTACGCATCTCCTCGGGCCCAGGTACTGGTGGAATTTTATGAAACCAGTCAGCGAGGCGTTGCTTGAGTTATCGGAAAATTGCTGACTATTTTTTGTGTTGATGAGACTTGATGTTTGCATTTCAGCGGAACAGGCGCTGGCAAAACGCAAAATCTTCCGAAAAGACTTGCGCCATCTCGAGGGGGCTGCATAACGCGCCAACACAATTTTTCTGTTGAATTGCGAGAAACCTGTTTTCAGCGCAATTATCCAAGAAAGTTTCCGGGTTAGTAGCTCAACGGTAGAGCAGTTGCCTTTTAAGCAATTGGTTCGGGGTTCGAATCCCCGCTGACCCACCATTACCTACTCCTCGGAGTAGGTTTTTTATTCCTGAAAACCCCTGTAGGGCTGTTCCAACACGGTTTTGGCGGTAAATTTCGACCAAATTAAATATTTTTAGCAAAAAAAGGTATCGGACGGTTGGTTTTATTAAAAAACTGAATATGGAACATTTCAAACAGCGTTTTGTTTTACGAAAGTGAAGTTAGTTTTTAAACATACCCCCGTATGCAAATCTACATCAGAAGAGTGTTGCTTGAAAGTTTTTCCGTTGAGTTACCCTTGGAAACAACGCTGCCGAGGTCATGGAGAATTTTTTTCAAGAATTGGGGAAGAAATCTTGCTTCAACATCGTAATTAATACACTCCGTCAAAAAACAGGCATCATGAAAAAACGTGTTATTATAATCGAAGACCAAACTGCCATCCGCGAGATGATTGCAGAAATTCTGCAATCTGCAGGCGATTATGAAGTAGTTGGGGCAACGGGAGAGGGGCAGGTTGGCTACGATCTCTGCTTGGAGAAAAAACCTGACCTTGTCATACTGGATGTGATGCTACCGGGGCTGAATGGAGTCGAAGTACTCCGTCGCTTCAGCAAGCAGCTGGACAGCACCCGTGTCATCGTCTTCTCAGGACATCAAAACCCGCTACTGGTCAAGGAACTGTTGCAGGCTGGCGCACATGGTTTTGTGGAGAAGTCCGCATCGTTGAGTGAATTGCGCAAGGGAATCGAAATTGTCGCCAGCGGCGGCAGCTACTTCGGCCCGAATGTAGCAGAGCTTCTCCGTGAAGCTTTGGTTAATCCTACAGTTGGCGAACGTCAGGGCGTGGAACTCCTGACTACCCGTGAGCGCGAAATTCTTCAGCTCATTGCGGAAAGCCATAGCACCAAGGAGATTGCCCAGAAACTCAGCATCAGTGTGAAAACGGCGGAAAATCACCGCACCAATTTGATGAAAAAACTCGGCCTGCACGATGTCGCCAGTCTCGTTCGGTTCAGTGTCAAGCATGGCCTGATTGATGCCAGTCGTCTTGATTGATTAATACCCCTTACCTGAAAAATTTAAAGCCACGACTGCATCCCAGTCGTGGCTTTTTTTCGTGCAAGCCCTCCGAGGGGCTTGAACTGTGTTTGCAGGGATGTCTTAAAACCGCCAAGTCAAACCCACTTCACCTGATTGGTGGATAATGTCCACGGAACGGTAGCCGATGAGGTCTGTGCGATAGAAAGGGCCGATATAGGCAACACGATAGGCGGCATAGAGGCTGACATTTTCCGTGATGTGCAGGGAGATTTGCGGCTTGAATTGGAGGGACCAGTTAAAGTTCCCATTGCGCTCTTTGTCGCCGGGGCTGGTGGTTTCCCCATAGGAGCCTCCCAGGCCCGTGCCGACGATGGCTCCGATTTCGAGAAAGTCCTGAAACGTATAGGAGAGGCCAAGGTTTATGTAAACTTGGCCTGCATCTACGGTTTCGCGGTATTTTACACCACCGTTGTATTGGTCGCCCGAGGTTGAGAAGTAGTAAAACTCCGGGCCGAATTTGAGCTGCCAGTTTTTGTACTCCAGATCACGCTCAGGCAGAAAGAGCCAGGAAACCGCCATGCCCCAGCCTTCCTGCTCCTGGGCATCGGAGCCGAGGTCGAAAACATAGGCGCCGCCGAGCGATATCTCGGAGCGGGTGCGGTTGTTCATTCGCGCCTCGGAGGCGGGGTCCAGGTCACGGATACTTTGTTGTTTTTGGAGTTCCTGTGTTTTCTTATCTTGGGCTTGCAAAGGCGAGATGGTAAAGGCTGCCAGTGCAAGAGTGAAAAGAATGTGGTAGTTTTTCATGTTTTATAAAGATGGTGGTTTACTCTTCTTCTTCGCGGGGAGGCGGGATCCACGGATCGGTGCAGGCGTCAATGACCTCGGTGCGGGAAAGCATGTCATGCCAGCTTCGCCGACGGATATTGAAAAGGGGGACATGCGCGTCAATAACCCCGATGATCAAAAGCGGAAGACTGGCTGAGCAGTAGAAAATGGATTTCCACCCCGACCGCATGAGCGTGTCAAAGAAACCGGGTGGCGAATAATCAAGCGTGTTGGCCACGCGCAGGTTGAAGATTCTCTTTCCCAACGAAGAACCTTGGGTGAAGTATTCCGTGATGGTGAAGAAGCCCCAGAAAAAGCAAGTTTGGACCAGCGCAGCGAACGCGAATAGTTCAACAATGCTATCGGGTATCTTGGAGGCTTTTTCCATGAGTTGGCGATTAGCCTCTATTTGGCCAGCAAACGAGTTGGCCGGGTGCTTGAGCAGATAAGTATATTCTTTGGTAATCTCCGCACCCCATCTTTTCAGCTCTGCAAAGCCATCTGCGTGTTCCATGGGGATCAACCATTTCAACAGGAGTAGCACTGCGATTGTGGCAATGGCCCAGTCGAGCAGATAGGCGAGGATTCGCCAGACGAGCGGGGCAGGGCGAGGCAGGGCAGGTACTTCCGCCACATCCTCAAGAAATGCGTCGATACTGACTTCTGCGGGCAAGGGAATCGGCGGCGGAAGCGGAGGCGGTTCTTGAGGATTGGGCTCGGACATCGGTTTGCGAAGAAACTAGCGACTACTTTTTTCGAGTCCGCTCACACGCGTCGAGCGTGTTTTTCATGAGCATGGCCACGGTCATCGGCCCGACTCCACCGGGTACCGGTGTAATAAGGGATGCCTTGGGGGCAACTGCGTCGAAATCCACATCGCCCACCAGACGGTAGCCTGTCTTTTTTGTGGCATCGGGAATGCGGTTGATCCCGACATCAATGACGACAGCGCCTTCGCTTACCATGTCGCCCTTGATGAAGTGCGGTTTGCCAATGGCGGCAACCAGGATGTCGGCTTGCCGTGTAATGGCGGCCAGATCCTTGGTCCGGGAGTTGCAGACAGTCACCGTGGCATCAAGTCCCTTGGCGAGCAGCAGGAGCGCCGCCGGTTTTCCGACGATCAGGCTGCGGCCGACCACCACGGCGTGTTTCCCGGCGGTAACGACCCCGGAGCGTTTGAGCATTTCAATAATCCCGGCAGGTGTACAGGCAGCAAAGGCGCCCGGCACTTCCTGGACGAGACGCCCGATGCTGGCAGTGGTGAAGCCGTCCACGTCCTTGTCGGGAGAGATTCGGTTGAATACCTCGGTTTCCGGCAGGTGCTTGGGCAGCGGTGCCTGAACAAGAATGCCATGTACCGTGTCGTCGGCATTAAGTGAATCCAAGTGGGCAAATAATTCCTCCTTGGAAACCGTGTCGGGGAAAAGCTTGAGCGAGGCCTTCATGCCGACCTCAGCGGCGGTCTTTTGTTTTTTGTTAACATAAGAGACCGAGGCGGGATCGTCTCCCACGCGGACAAAGGCGACGTGCGGCACCTGGGGCGCGAGGGTGGCGACGCGGGTTTTTACTTCTTGAAGGACTTGCTGGGCGATGAGGTTTCCGTCGATAAGAGCCATGGTGGGTAGTATTGCGTGTGGTTAAGTGTTAAGAAACGAAACAATCGAGAGGGTGAAGCAAAAATCAGTTTTTAAACAAAAGGCCGAGTTCCTTTTGGGAAAGCTTGCGGCAGTCTCCCGGAGGCATTTTTCGCATGATCAGACCTCCGATCTGGAAACGGTAGAGTGTTTTGACGAAAAAGCCAAAAATTTCCAGAAGTCGACGGATTTCCCGTTTCCGGCCTTGGTCGAGGTGGATTTCCAAGTGTGTTGGACTGGTACGATCCCATGTCACCTTCTTGAATTTTAGGAAATCGTCCCCGTCTTTCGCCCCCTTGAGTAATCTGGGAATCAATACCGGATCAAAAGGTCGGTTTACCGTTACGAGGTACCGTTTTACAATGCCCCCCGATGGATGCATAATCTTGTTTCCCAAATCCCCGTCATCTGTGATCAGCAGCATTCCCTCGCTATCCTTGTCGAGCCGTCCGACGCAAAACAGTTTTCTTTCGGCATATTCCGGAGGCACCAGATCAAACACTGTGCGCCCGTGGTGCGGGTCCGAATTGGAACACAGGAATCCACTGGGCTTGTTTAATAACAACACCACCCGGCCTCCGGGGGTTGGTTTTATTCGGTCGCCATTTACGCGCACATCATCCTGCTCGGACACGGATTGCCCCAAGGTTGCCGTCTCGCCATTTACGGTCACCATACCGTTGACAATCATCTCCTCCGCCGCACGGCGGGAGCATACCCCGGCTTGCGAGAGAAATTTTTGCAGGCGCATCGGCTCACTTTCTGGCATCACCTTGCGAATAGGGAGGGGAGGATGCCTTCTGGCGAGAAAAATCACCAAATTGCCCCTCTCATTTGCTCCTGAAGAAAAGTTAAACATTTACTTTGCTTCTGCCTTTAAACCAGAATGCTAGAAGTCTCTCCCATAGAACCGATGCCTGAAACTCCTGCGCCCGCATACGACAAGAACAACCCCTTCCCGGCATGTATTACCGAGCGCCGTCGGCTTACTTCGACAAAAGGTCAGAAGGAAACCGTACACTTTACCATCAACATAGCCGGGAGCGGGCTTACTTATAATTGCGGTGATTCGCTGGGGGTTTTTTCCAAAAACAATCCTGTTGCCGTTGAGGCGCTTCTCAAAGCCAATGGTTTCAGCGGAGAGGAGGAAGTTGTGCTTCCCAGGACGGAAACCAAGACAACTCTCCGCAAGGCGCTTACCGATCAGTTTGTCCTAAGCGGTCCTGCCAAAAAATTTATCCAACTTGTTCATGACCGGGTGACGAATCCGACCGAGAAAGAGACTCTTGCCGCAGTTTTGAACAATCCTGACGCTGTTGCCCAAAAGGCCTGGCTGGATAACCGTGAATTCATTGATATTGCCGAGGAGTTTCCTTCCGCCCGCTTTTCAGCGCAGGAGTATATCGAAAATCTCCGCCGGTTGACCCCGCGCCTCTATTCCATTGCCTCGGCTCCGGCCCAGCATCCGCAGGAAATTCAACTGACGATTGCCGTTGTTCGCTATGAGACTAATGGCCGCAAACGCGAAGGTGTTTGCTCCACCTTCCTGAGTTCCCGCGCTCCGCTTAACAAGGCGGAAGTTCCTGTTTTTGTGGCCGCCGCCCATTTCGGACCGCCTGAGGATGATTCCACGCCCATGATCATGGTGGGTCCCGGCACCGGCATTGCGCCTTTCCGCAGCTTCCTGCAGGATCGCGCAGCCCGTGCGACCAAGGGCAAGAATTGGCTCTTCTTCGGAGATCAGCACCGGGAATCCGATTTCCTGTACGAGGACGAGCTTACCGAATATCTCCAACAGGGTGTCCTTACCGAGCTTTCCACGGCATGGTCCCGTGACCAGGAGTATAAAATCTATGTGCAGGACCGCATGCGCGAACGTGGGGCCGACCTTTGGCAATGGCTGCAATCCGGCGCTTATTTCTATGTTTGTGGGGATGCCAAGCGCATGGCCAAGGATGTCGATGCTGCCTTGCATGAGATCATCGCCACACATGGCAAGATGACTCCCGAGGCTGCCGCGGAATACGTCAAGCAACTCAAGAAAGACAAACGCTACCAGCGGGACGTATATTAGAATTTCCCCTTTCTGTATCCGGTTGGGATCTTGCATAAAAAATGCGTTACGGAGAAAACCGTAACGCATTTTTTGTAATGTAGTAGTTGGGCGGATTTCTCAGACGTCCCAAACGGGATTTATTCTGTCGTCATTGCAACGCGGAGCCGGGCAAATAGAGACTTGTTGTTATTTGGCAGCAATGCTGTTGCCTGGTCAAAACCGGATAATTGGGGATGCGCTTCGACGCTGAGGCTGCCGGTGTAGGAGGTCCAGGAGTCTGCCTTGAGTGTCTCCGATGTCTCAACGATGTAAGTACTCAAGGGGAGGCTTTGCCGACGATTGAATACAAATCTAAAATCGGACTGGTAGATATCGCCTCCCTTGTACAATTGGGGAGCGATCCAATCGGAATCGTTGACGGAAAGACTTCCCCCGAGCGCGAATTCCAGCAACGGAGAGAATCCATCATTGTCTGAATCATTATGCCAATCATCAGTGGTGGGTATTGCATTCCCACTCTGTTGATAAAACCAACTATCCGCAACAGCTAGGGTGCCGGAACTGGCCCGGGTTTTGATTTCCTGGATTTCTGTCAGGCTCAACTCGCGCGCATAAATGCGCAGGTCATCGATGCCGCCGGCGAAATGATAAGTGCTCCCTGCGGCGGCATTCGCGATGACAATGTTATTTGTTCCGTCGGTATTGAGCGCCTGCGCCGTCGATGAGGATTTTGCATCAACTGCACCGTCGATATAAAACAAAACATCGGTGACGTTTGTGGCACCGGCAGGAACGACAACGGCAACATGGTGCCATTGTCCATCATTGATTAATTTTGTTCCGACGGCATTGCCTGCCTGTACCTCACAGCGAAGTTTTCCGTTTTCGACACGCAGGGAAAAGCGCTTTCCACTGCTACTAGTGGCATTGGGTATTGTGCCGTAGCCGAACCATGCAGCGGATTGCGGCTGAGCCGTTGTCGGTACCTTGAGCCAGGCTGCGATTGTGCGTGCGGCACTGCCAGAGGGGGGCGCGAAGTCTGCATTTGCAATGACGATTTCATCGGTGGTTCCGTTGAATTGATATGCGCCACCGCTCATACCGGCAATGTACCCGGGGGTACCGGAAACCATGCCGACCGGATTTCCACCGGCATCATAGGCAAGGTTGCCGGAGGTTTCATCCAAGGGCATCCAGAGGAAATCACTGGAAATCAGTCGTGCCACGTTTACCGTTATTTTTGCGGTGCGGGTATCTGTGCCGTCCGTGATCGTGTAGGTGAAAACATCCTTTCCGAAAAACCCGCTTTTCGGCGTGTAGATGATGCTCTGTTTGTCCGGTGAGATAGAGGCACTACCGGAATGCGGTTGGGTTATTGCCGAGATGGAAATTTCACTGCCGAGGTCATTGGCCAGCGGCGCAAGTATTGCCGATGCGCCGTTATTATTGGCAAAGGAAAATTCGTCATCAACGGCGGTGAGTTCCGGCACGCCGTCCCGAAAGTAAGCAGCGGCTGGGATATCCTGTTTGGTAATGCCGGGTCCCTGCCATTTCAAAGAGAGCGAGCGCGTTGCACCAGCGGCATGCCTGTAATGGATTGAGATCGGATGATAGCCGGCCTTGAGCGGGATGCTGCCCGAATTCACCTCGGTGCCGGCAACGTACCCGTAATCGGCGTCGATAAGTTGCGCGTCGTGCAAACGGATAAACGCTCCGTTGTTGCTGTCGGCTGTCAGGTAAAATGTGTAGCTACCGTCCGATGGGACATTGATGTAACCGGTTATGAGTGCACCGCCATCAGTCGTCGGAGCAAGGGTGACGGCTGCGGAAGGCGTTGTTGTTTCGCCTGAGGTTGCTGGTGTTTCATTTTCCCAATTCGGCACCCAGGGGGTTGATTTTTCGTATGTGCGATAGTGCAATCCGGGGGTAACTTGCGAAACGGAGACTGCTGGTATCTGTGTTGTGTCGTAGCTCCGACCGGAACCGTTGCCGGCACGTCGCACTTGGAGCACGCGGGCCTCCAGTTCGGCTTGGGTCGGGACTCCGGCTGTACCGGCGAGGTTGTTTATTTCCTGGGGATCGGCGAGCGTATCGTAAACGCGGAAGGCGACGGAGTTGCTTGTGACACCGTAGCGAATAGCTTTATAGCCGTTGACGTAAATCATCTGCTCCTGGCCGGAGGCTCCCCGGTGTGAGGCGTCGAAGTCCGAGTAGCTTGGTGTGGTGCTGCCGGCATATTCGGCATAGACGACGCCGGTTTTTTGATTTTCAGGACTGCCGGTGAGTGTCGGGACTAGCGAGATACCATCGCTACGTTCCGGGGCCGGCAAGCCTGCGAGCTCGGCGAAGGTCGGCATCCAGTCATGAAATTGCGATGGAAAACTTGATTGGCTGCCGGCTTGAATTTTGGCTGGCCAAGTGACGATTGCCGGCACGCGTGCGCCGCCTTCCCACATGTCGCGCTTGATCCCGTCCATGTTTGCGTATGACCGGAAGAATTGCGGATTCTGCGTGAATGAACCGCCTGTGCCTCCTTCGGCGTGCGGACCATTGTCGGACGTAAAAACGATAAGCGTGTTATCGGCGATATTCAGGTCGACGAGCAGTTGGCGAAGGTCGGCGACGGCATCATCCAGCCGACGGATCATCGTGGCATGACGTTTCTCGGCGGTTGGCCAAGCCACGACAGAAGATCCGTTATTGTAGGTCGCGTTGGCATAGTCCGGATGAATATAGGAATCCGTCGTTCCACTGGCCGTATTGATCAGGTTGCCGGGGGTGCCGAGCCATTGCATGCCACCAGTTAACCCGCCACCGGCGGGATAGGCCTGCGTTGGTACGTTCAGGCGTGCGTGTGGCGCGGTATAGGCCAGGTAAATGAAAAACGGCTGGGAAGGATTCGCGGTGTTTTGATCCACAATCCATTTCTTCGTGCGTGCCGTGATAACATCCGTCGAATAACACTTGTCCATGTCATTGACGATGTTTTCGTTATTTTCAAAAAACGCTTGGACCTCGGAGCTCATCCCGTTCGGATTTGCACTGGTAGCTACTTCTTTCGGGTAATGGTAATGGGCAAAACCGTGTGCCACGTAGCCAAAGAAAAAATCGAAACCGCGCTTCAAGGGAAATGATTCCATTTGTGACACGGGATTGGTTCCGGAACCTTGCAGCCCCCACTTCCCGATGTTGGCCGTGGCATAGCCGGCTTGTTTCATGACGGTACCCAGCGTATGGTTGGCGGACAGCGGGGAGTCGAATTGGTTATTACGCACACTGGCATGGCCTTGGTGGACGCCGGAGAGCAATGACGCGCGCGAAGGGGCACAAACGGGAGCTGGGCAGTAATGCCGGTTTAAGCGCAAGCCATCGGTGACAAGTCGGTCAAGATTTGGCGTGGTGAATGCCGGTAACCCGGCTTCGGCCCGTTGGTTTTGATAAAATGCCCCGAGGTCTCCATATCCGAGGTCATCGACAAGAATGAAAATGATGTTTGGCTTTGGCGCTTCGTTGGCAAACAGGCTGCTAAACGCCAGGACGGGAGTGAGTTTGAAAAGAGTTTTGAGCATGGAAAAAGGTGTACCGGTCGCAGAGAGCTGACCTTCCTATATAAATTGATGAAAAATTTCCCAAAATATTACATCTCTATATGGGAAAATAATTAACTTAACTAGATATAAGTTATTGAAAATATAGACCTTGAGGCGGAGTTTGGTGTTTTTGAAAAAAATTATCTTTTTTGGTAATAGCAGGATGTTTTGGCGCATAAGTTAGTGTAAACTACGGTAAACTTTTCAAAGGTTCTCATGAAAATGCCAAAATCTTGCTTTGTTGCTCTAGCCGGAGCTGTTTTTTCAATAGCATCTGTTGATGCCGCGATTCTTTTTTCCTCAACAACGTCGGGTACTTTGTCATTAACTAGCGCCAGTGAAGCTGGCGCTGCTGTTTCGGGGTATACTTGGACTTCCGATTACAGTTATGTAGATGCGAATGGCATTATGGCCTATTTGAGGACATTTGCCGATACGACTGCCACAGTGCCTGTATTAAGTGCTGGTAATGCAGCTGTTGCGGGATCTTTGAATGTTGGAGGTTCTAATAGTGGTACACCTAATAATAATATCGGTAGTGGTGGGGGGAATTGGAATGTAGTTTACGGCTTTCATGTCGGAGAAATGGGCAGTGATATATTGGATTTTGACAAATTGACCATAGGAGTCGCGGCAACCAATGGATCGGGGGCTTATCAAGGAAGCACTCAATACCGTCCCATTCGTGTGACTGCGCAAATTTTGGACGATAATTCAACTGTGTTAAAAACTGCCATATTGACGGGGACTGACCAAGGTGCCGGAGGTTATGGACTTGTCGGGGCGTTAACTAGTTATGATTTGGATATGAGCGGTCTGGCTATTGTATCCGATGCTTACTATACATTGAAGCTTACTTTTGACCATGATCCGGCTGGACCTAGTACGGGAACTTTTGCGGCGCTGGGTTCTGTTACGCTTAGCGCAACTACGCCCATCCCGGAGCCCTCGACCTATGCGATGATAGCTGGCATTGGTGCTCTGGGCTTGGTGGTGATGCGTCGTCGGAAGAATTAAGAGCGAAAATCGTTTTTCCCAGCAACCCACCGATACTCGTCGACTGGCGATAACGGTGTTTTATTGTTTGGCGTCTGCGGGATAACTGTTACTGCTTTCTACTTCCTAACTGTTACCTTCCGTTATGCGTTTCGTTGTACGTTCCCTTGTCTTTTCACTTTCCTTGAGTGCGACAGTATTGCTGCACTCGGCAGAAAATAACGCTGTCCCTGCAACAGTCGCGGCAGCGGGTGAAACCACTACCGCTAAGCACGCCTTGGCCAATACCGTGTGGGAATATGCCAAGGCAAAATCCATTTATACTTTTTACCCTGACGGTACTTTCTACGAAGAGTTTGAGAAACCGCAACGAGGGACCTGGACTGTCGTCGATGGCGACACTATCAAGGTGGTCCCTGACGGCACCTCCTTTGTCTTTACCTTTACGGTTTCTCCCGACGGGGCTACGGTCACGCGTAAGAACGACCATATTGACCCGGCTGTCTGGAATCGGTTGGACCGAAAAATCAACGGGACCACGGCGCCCAAGGTTGAAAAACTTCCCAACCTGCCGTGGCACATGGTCAATCTTTGGTGGAATTTTGAAAAGGAAACAGCCGATTTTCAGAGTTTCTCCATTGATTTTTCCATCAACCAAACGGTCGATTCTTCGAAGTTGAATCTTTATATCGCGCCCATCGGTTACGGGAAGTTCAACGAGGTTGGTTTCTACGGCGGTATCCAGACCAACAGCGGCGGATGGCCGGCTGCCAAGATCGACGAGAAGTGGCGGCATGACATCGGTAAGGGGGCTATTTTCTCGCGATGGGGCAAGGGCGCTATGTCGCTTGATAATGCCAGGGCTGCCATTGATGGCGTCTATGAGAGCGCCGGATATGAGGGGGATTTTGTTTCTGTGCGCCGTCCGTTCCCATGGACAGCAGGCAAATACACGTATTCGCTTTTCAGGCAG